>NZ_JBHXNY010000014.1:0-130094 GCF_042719275.1 Nocardioides sp. NPDC058538
GGGCCGTCGTTCCCACCCGTGCCCCCTCCCGGCCGACGTACGTGACGCCTCGGGAGGGCCTCAGCCGTGGATGTCGCGGCGGCGGAAGCCGACCATCGACACCAGGAGCAGCGCGAGAGCCACGGCGCAGAGGCCGAGGGTGTGGCTGAGGGGCTGCGACTCGAGCATGGTGTTCTCGATCCACCAGAACGGGGACAGGCCGCGGACCCAGTCCGGGAGATCGAGCACGTCGGCCAGGATGAGCACCAGGAACATCCAGCCGAAGACCGCCCAGCACACCGCACTGGCCGCCTGCGGCACCCAGGCGTAGAGGGCCAGCGCCAGCGCGACGATCACCAGGACCGCGGGGACGTAGGCGAGGGCGAGCACGGTGAAGTCACCGAAACCGACCTCGTCGACGCCGGTGGCAGCAGCACCCAGCCCCATCGCCCAGATCCCGGAGACCAGCACGACCAGTGAGCCGAGTGCGGCGACGAGGGCGTTCGAGAGGAGCCAGCGGAACCTTCCGAGAGGCTTGGCCAGCACCAGGGCCGCCCGGGTGGCGTCCTCCTCCGCCTTGACCCGCAGAGTCATGATGATCGCGTACGCGGCGGCTCCGAAGGCGGAGTAGCCGCCGATGAACGCGGCGAAGGTCTTGATCATGTCCTCCGCGCCGCCCTTGACCAGCTCGGCGTAGATCGGGTTGTCGCCGACGGCCTTCAGCATGTTCGGGACCTCGCTCAGGATCGAGCCGGTCGCGAACCACATCAGACCGAGCCCGGCGGCGGTCCAGAACAGGCCGGTACGCTGCCGCACCCACGCCAGCGCGATCGGCCCGTTGAGCAGCGGCGACGCGTCGGCCCGCCCGCGGCGTACCTTCACCATGCCGGCACCGAAGTCACGGTGGGAGCCGAGGAAGGCGGCGACCGCGAGGAGGGCCAGCGCGACGACCGCGGCGATCCCCAGGGGCCAGACCCGCGTGTCGACGAACACCCTCGTCTGGTGAACCCAGGCGATGGGGGAGAGCCAGGACAGCGGGCTGCCCAGGGGCTCCTGGATGTCGCCGACGACACGTGCGACGTAGGTCGCGCCGACGACGGCGAAGGCCATGCCCATCGCGCCACCGCTGCTCTCGGAGAGCTGGGAGGTGACCAGCGCGACGGCTCCGTAGACCAGCGCCGCCAGGGCGATCCCGAAGGACATCACCGCCGAGTCGGCCGGTTCCAGGCCCATCACGACCAGGGCCAGCATGCCGGCGGTGGCGACGATGAGGTTGGTCAGCGCGACCTCGACGATGACCGCGAGGGAGGGCGCGTGCCGACCGAGTACGCCGGCGCGCATCAGCTCCGAGCGGCCCGACTCCTCCTCGGAGCGGGTGTGGCGGACGACCTGCAGGATCGTCATGACGGCCAGCGCGACGACCATCCAGAGGATGAGCTCGTTGGCGACCGCGGCACCCATGGTGTAGTCGTCGAGGCCGTAGCCGGGACCGCCCATCGCGATCATCGCGGGGCTGCTCAGGGTCAATGCGCGTGCGGCTCGTGCTTCGGGATCGTCGTTGAGCACCGCGTACTCGCCACCGGGCGCCAGCGAGACCAGGTAGAGGACCGCGACGATCAGGGTCCACAGGGCGATCCGGACCCGGTCGCGGCGGAGCATGAAGCCGATCAGGTGCCCGGTCCCGGTGAAGGGGTCCAGGAGTCCCGCCTTCGGGACTTCGACCGCAGTAGCCGCGCTCATTTCGCGTCCTCGGACTCGATCTCGGTCTCGGCGATCACGTCACCGTAGTGCCGCATGAACAGCTCCTCCAGCGAGGGAGGCGTGATCGTGAGGCCGTGTACGTCGAGCGTCGTGAGCGTCTTGAGCACCTCGCCGACAGCGGCGTTGTCGACGTCGAAGGCGACCCGGGTCCCGGCACCGTTGGGGTTGATGACCAGGTCGTTGACCGCCGAGATCGTACGCAGCCTCGAAGCGTCCCCGCCGACGGTGGCGACGACCGAGGAGCGGGTCAGGTGGCGCAGCTCCTCGAGCGTGCCGGACTCGACGGCGACCCCGGCACGGATGATCGTGACGGTGTCACAGACCTTCTCGACCTCGCTGAGGATGTGGCTTGAGAGCAGCACCGATGAGCCCGCGGCCTTGGCCTCCCGGGCGTACTCGGTGAAGACGGCCTCCATCAACGGGTCGAGGCCGGAAGTCGGCTCGTCGAAGATGTAGAGGTCGGACTGGTCGAGGAACGCCGCGACCAGGGCGACCTTCTGCCGGTTGCCCTTGGAGTAGGTGCGCGCCTTCTTGGTCGGGTCGAGGTCGAACCGCCCCAGCAGCTCGGCCTTCCGCGCCTTGCGCTTCGCCTTGTCGCCGCCCGGCTTGAGCCGGGTGAGGTAGTCGATGCACTCGCCGCCGGAGAGGTTCGGCCACAGGTTGACGTCGCCGGGGACGTACGAGATCCGCTTGTGCAGCTCGACCGCGTCACGCCAGACGTCACCGCCGAAGAGGCGGGCGGCGCCGGCGTCGGCGCGCAGCAGCCCGAGCAGGACCTTGATGGTGGTGGACTTGCCGGCTCCGTTGGGGCCGAGGAAGCCGGCCACCTGGCCGTGCTGGACGGTCAGGTCGAGGCCGTCGAGGGCCTTGAAGGAACCGAATGACTTGTGCAGGCCCGCGATCTCGACCGCAGGGATGTTGTCGGACATGAAAACTCGCTTCCGCGTTGGGAGGGTAGGAGGACGTACGCCGACGGGCTGGGCATCACTCGGATGCGGGCTCTGTCGCGGTGTCCTGCGGCGGGTCCGGGACGTAGAGCAGGTATTCGTCGAGCATCCGGCGGGTGGTGAACACGCCCTGCGTGTAGAGCTCGATCATCGGCAGGTAGCTCGTGGACAGGAAGCCACGCACCATGCCGCTGATGTCGCTGGGGTCGTTGGGCGGGTTGAGGGTGAGCTCGAGCATGAGCGTGCCGAGGGCGGAGAGGACCAGATAGCGGGCCCTAGCCGTCTCGTCGCGGCTGGGCTTGATCAGCCCGGCCTCGATGCCGTGCTTGGTGTAGCCGATCGCGTCCTCAATCATCTGCTCGATGAAGGTGCGGCCGACCGGTCCGCCGTCCTGCAGGGAGCGGAGGACGTAGCCGAGCATTGGCGCGTACTCGTCCGCGGCGGCGAACCTGTGCAGGATGCCCTGGCCCGAGGCGAGCTCGTCGATCGTCTCGTTCTTCGCCGCCCGGATCTCGGCGAGCACCCGCTCATCACACTCGGCGTGGAGCTCGTCCTTGGAGCCGAAGTGGTGGATCACCAGTGCGGGGCTGACCCCGGCGTCGGTGGCGATCGAGCGGACCGAGGCGCCGAAACCGTCCCGCGCGAACCGCAGCACCGCCGCGTCACGGATTCGCTCGCGGGTGGTTGGATCGGAAGGGGCTGAACGCATGTTCAATGCTAAACACGTGTTCAGCCCCTGCGCAAGGGGTTAACCGATCAGTTGCTGGTCCAGCTGAAGTCCACCGCGATCGGGAAGTGGTCGGAGAGCATCAGACCGGTGTCGTCTTCGCGGAAGTCGGTGTCCAGGTTGCGGTAGGAGGTCGCGCTCAGGTCGACCCCGCCGCCGTCGCGGTAGAGCACCTTGTCGACGACCTCGCACTCCACGCCCGGGTTGGTCTCGGGGCACCCGAGGGCCGGGCTGCCGCGGTCGGGCTCGTCGCCGCTGCGTACGAGCTCCACCCAGGCGTCGGTGAGGCCGTTGGTCGCGGCGAAGTCGGCGATCCGGTCGCCCTCGCGGGTGTAGCGGGTGTTGGTGTCGCCCATGACCAGGACGGCGTTGCCGGCGGAGCGCTGGGAGATGTACGCCGTGAGCTGCTCGAGGTTGCCGCGGCGAGCGGCCTCGTCCAGGCTGTCGTCGCCGGCGTCGGCGTGCAGGTTGTAGACGTCGATCCAGGTGTCCGGCGCGATCTGCGCGCGGTGGAAGGTGAAGCCCTTCGGGGTCAGGCAGTCGGCCTGGTTGATCCAGCAGTCGTCCCAGGTGACGCGGTCGAGCGCCTCGTACGGCTGGTGGTGCAGGCTGTTCAGCCCGCTCCCGAACGGCACTCCGCCCGAGGTCGGGGTGCGGTGGGCGTGCACGTCGGTCTCGTAGAGGTAGGCGTGGTAGTTGAAGTCCTCCTGGACGTTGACGATGTCGAACTCGTCGATGCGGCGGCCGATCTCGTTGGTGGCGCTCTTGCGGGGTGTCGGGGCGCTGGAGATGGCCTCGGGGAGGCCGGCGATGTTGTACGTCAGGGCGCTGAAGCTGCCTTCGGCGGCTTGGGCCGGGGCGGGGCCGAGGAGCGGCAGGGCCGCGGCGAGTGAGGTCGTGGCGGCGAGGGCGAGGAGACGCTTGATCTGAGGCACGAGAAACTCCGATCGAGTGTGGGGTTGTCGGCTCGTGATGAGCCCACCCATCGTGGCGGAGTTCGTGGTGCGTGTCCGCAGATCTCCTGCGTACGTCCTCAGCCCGCGTAGCGAGCGGCCCGAGCCGTCGGCTCGCCCGGCCCGGAGGCGAGCAGCGCGAGCAGCTCGTCCTCGAGGACCTCTCCGACCCGTCGGCAGAACGTCTCCGGCTCGTCGGCGGCGTCGGGGGACTCAGCGACGATCCGGTCGACCACGCCGATCTGCTGGAGGTCGACGGCGAGGACCCGCTGCGCCTCGGCCATCTCCGCGGCATGGTCGGAGTCGCCGTACACGATCGCGCTCGCGCCCTCCGGCGGCAGAGGGGAGAGCCAGGCGTGCTGGGCGGCGACCACCCGGTCGGCGGGGAGGAACGCGAGCGCGCCGCCACCGTTGCCCTCGCCCAGCATCAGGCTGAGCGTCGCGGTCTCGAGGTTGACGAGAGCCCCCAATGTACGCGCGATCTCGCCGGCGATGCCGCCGTTCTCCGCCTCGGCCGACAGCGCGGCGCCAGGGGTGTCGATGACGGTCACGACGGGGAGCCCGAGCCCGGCGGCGAGCTTCATCCCGCGCTGCGCCTCGCGCAGCCCCTCCGGGCCGAGGGGCTGGTGAGCCTGCTCGCGCCGGTCCTGGGCCAGCACCAGACACGGCGCCGAACCGAACCGCGCCAGCGCGATGATCAGGCCCGGGTCCCGCTCGCCCTGCCCGGTGCCGTTGAGGGGCACGACGTCCGAGGCCGCGATCCGGAGCAGCGCCCGCGCTCCTGGCCGGTCCGCGCGCCGGGATCGCGTGATCGCGTCCCAGGTGTCGACCGCCGAGAAGTCGCCCCCGTCGGCCGAAGCGTCACTCGCGTCGCTCGAGGCGTCACCCTCTGACGCTTCGGCCGACGTACGTGACGCTTCGGCCTGCGTGCCTGACTTCTCGGGACGCAGGGCCAGGATCCCCAGGACTCGGTCGACCAGCCCGGCGAGCTCGTCGGGAGGTACGACGCCGTCGACGAGGCCGTGTGCGAAGAGGTTCTCGGAGACCTGGACGCCGGCGGGGAAGGGGCGGCCGTTGAGCACTTCGTAGACCTTCGGACCGAGGAACCCGAGGAGTGCCGCGGGCTCGGCGACGGTGACGTGACCCAGTGACCCCCAGGAGGCCATGACGCCGCCGGTGGTGGGGTGGCGCAGGTAGACGAGGTAGGGGAGCCCGGCGGCCTTGTGGCGGGTGACCGCCTCGGCGATACGCACCATCTGCACGAACGCCGGCGTACCCTCCTGCATCCGGGTCCCGCCCGAGGCCGGGCCTGCCAGCAGCGGCAGCCCCTCGCGCGTGGCCCGCTCCACGGCCGCGATCAGCCGCTCGGCCGACGCGCGCCCGATCGACCCGGCCAGGAACCGGAACTCGGAGAGCACCACGGCCACCCGGCGTCCGGCGATCCGGGCCTCTCCGGTGACCACCGACTCATCCGTTCCGGCTCGCTCCCGCGCCTTCGCCAGATCGGCGGCGTACGCCTTGGGAAGTTCACCGTATGACGGCGGGGTGTCCCAGGACGTCCACGTCCCGGCGTCGAGGACGAGATCGATCAGCTCGGCAGAGGTCAGGCCCATGTCGGGACCATACCCCGAGTTGGCTCATTGGCTGAGCCTCTGTTCATCTGTGGACACATCGGTCAATAGTCGATAAAGATGATTAACATTCATGAGTAGACCTCATGAAGGAGTCCGGAATGACCGTCCCCCATGCCCCCGAGTTCCTCTGGTACCTCCCCAACTTCGTCGAGACCGGCCATCGTGGCGACACCGTGTCGCCGGAGGACGGCCACGGCACCCTCGACTACCAGGTCGGCCTCGCCGAGGCGGTTGAGAACGCCGGCTGGACCGGCGCCCTGCTCGGCACCAGCTGGGGGAGGCCCGACACCTTCACGGTCGCGACCGCGCTGGCCGCGCGCACCACGACCTTCGAGCCGCTCGTCGCGATCCGCCCGGGCTACTGGCGCCCGGCCAACTTCGCCACCTCGGCCGCCACGCTCGACCAGCTCAGCCGCGGCCGGGTGCGGGTCAACATCGTCTCCGGCCAGGACGACCTGGCCGCCTACGGCGACCGCGAGGACTCACGTGCGGCCCGCTACGCGCGGACCAAGGAGTTCATGCGGCTGGTGCGGCGGCTGTGGACGGAGGAGAACGTCACCTTCGACGGCGACCACTTCCAGGTCGCCGACTCCTCGATCACCCCACGCCCGTACGCCGCCGAGGGCCGCCCGCACCCCAGGCTCTACTTCGGCGGCGCGTCCCCGGAGGCCGAGGCGGTGGCCGCGACCGAGGCCGACGTGCAGCTCTTCTGGGGCGAGCCGCTCGACGGCATCGCGGAGCGGGTCGAGCGCCTGCAGAGCCTCGAGCAGTCGCTGGGCCGTGACCTCGCGCCGCTCGAGTTCGGCCTGCGGATCACCACGCTGATCCGCGACACCCGCGAGGAGGCCTGGCGCGATGCCGAGGAGAAGGTGCGCCGGATGGCTGACTCCGTGGGAGATCGCGAGTTCCGCCGCGGTCGGTCAGCGGTGGGGCAGAGCCGCCTCCTCGACCTCGCCGACCGTGGCGACGTGCTCGACGAGTGCCTCTACACAGCTCCCGGGAAGTACGGCGGCGGTGGCGCCGGAACCACCTGGCTGGTCGGCTCCGCGGACGACGTCGCCGCCGCGCTGAGCCGCTATCAGGAGCTCGGCGTGACCCACTTCGTCCTCTCGGATACGCCCTACCGGACCGAGGTCGCCCGGGTCGGCGAGGCGCTGATCCCGAGGCTCCGAGGGTCGGGTCGGGTCGCGCTAACGGGCCCAAACGGCGTACGTCGGGCGTAGTTAACCGGAAAGACACGGTCCTGACCTGCGAAAACCGTTGGTAGGTGGGGGGTGTTCGCTCTATTCTGGTAGCACCCGGTTTCGCCGCCGGGTGCCAACACTTGACCTTTTGAAGGGCCCACCATGAGCACGCAGCACTCGGCCACCGCCCCCGCGGCGTGGTCGCTGACCGCTGCGCACGAGCGCGACCCTCATGCCCGCGGGAGCCGACAGTGACCTGGGTGCATAGCTGCACCGGATCACTCCGGGCCGCTCCTGCGAGACATGTCTGTCTCGTCGGGGCGGCCCCTTTTTGTTTCAGCCCAGTGTTTCCACCCGATCTGCACGATCTCTATCCGACTCTCCTGGGAGGTAACCGAGTATGACCACGACCATGGGCGCCGTGACCCTGTATAACGCCTCCTTCGAGCCGCTCGGGAGGGTCTCGTTCAAGCACGCCGTGCGGATGCTGTTCCGCGAGGTGGCGGTGGTTCACGAGCAACAGGGCGACAAGATGATCGGGCCACATCCATGGCCAAAGGCGGTGCGGCTGGTCCGCTATATCGCCATGCATTGGATGTACCGCCCGGCCGGCTACTCCCGCGAGGGAGTGCTCAAGCGCGACCAGCATCGTTGTGCCTACTGTGGCGGCCAGGCCCGCACCATCGACCACCTGCTGCCACAGTCACGCGGCGGCAGATGGACATGGATGAACACCGTGGCGGCGTGCGGCAGGTGCAACGGCCGCAAGGGCAACCGCACCCCGGAGGAGGCCCACATGGTTCTTCGGATCGAGCCGTACGTTCCGACCCGGGCCCAGCTCGCGGCCATCGTCTGATTCGCCGATGTGCCGTTTTCTGCCCGCGAGGTGGGCTAAATCGCCGTGTCGACTTGACGCAGCATTAATAAGTACGATGGACTAACAAACATGTCCAAGGCGAGACGTCGTACGTTGCGGCCGATCGGGAAGCTGCTGCAGGAAGATGCGCGGCGGCATCACCGGTCCCTGGTGCTCCAGCACCTCTTCGCGGTGGGTCCGGCGAGCCGCGCCGACCTGGCCCGAGCCTCGGGGCTGACCCGGGCGACGGTCTCCGATCTGGTCGGCAGCCTGCTCGAGGACGGGCTCGTCGAGGAGCTCGGCGCGCCGGTGGAGAGCCGGGTCGGGAAGCCGCCGATGCTGGTCGGTCTCGCCGCAGACGCCACGCACATCGTGACCATCGACGTCTCCGGTGATGACCAGGTCGCCGGAGCCGTGCTCAACCTGACCGGCGATGTCATCCATCGCACCACCAGGTGCCGGAAGGGCCGCACCGGGAGCGAGGCCGTGCGCCTCGTGAAGGAGCTGGTCACCGAGCTGATCGCGAGCACCGACCGGCCGATCCTCGGTATCGGGATCGGTAGCCCCGGTGTCGTCGCGGCCGACGGCACCGTGGTCGCTGCGCCCAACCTGGGCTGGACCGACGTCGGCCTGGCCGATCAGGTTCGCCGTGAGACCGGCCGACCGACGTACGTCGCCAACGACGCCAACACCGCGGTGCTGGGGGAGTACACCTTCGGCCAGTCCGGCGACGGCGGGCTGATGCTCGTGCGGGTCGGCACCGGTGTCGGTGCGGGGCTGGTGCTCGAAGGGGCGCTGCTCCACGGGTTCGTCGACGCCGCCGGTGAGGTCGGGCACGTGACCGTCGACCCCGAGGGTCCGCTGTGCGCGTGCGGCCGCCAGGGCTGCCTGGAGACCTTCCTCGCGGTACCGCGCCTGCGGGAGCGCCTCGAGACAGCCCACGACGATGCGCTCGTGGAAGCCGGCGAACATCTTGGAAAGGCATTGGCCCCTGTGGTCGGAACCCTGAATCTTCACGAGCTGGTCCTCTCCGGGCCGGCCGATCTCCTGGACGGACCGCTGCGCGAGACCGCCGACCGGATCATCCGCGAGCGGACGATGCCGGTCAGCGGCGAGCCGCTGGAGTTCCGTACGTCGACGCTCGGCGAGGACGTCGTCATCGTCGGCGCCGCGGTGCTCGTCCTCGCCGGTGAGCTGGGGGTGTCCTGATGCCTGGCACGACCGTCGAGACCCTGGCGCTGCGCGTCCAGGTCTCCGCCTTCGCCGGCCCCACCCTGCCGCCCGGCTACGCCGAGCTGCTCCGCGAGGGCCTGGGCGGGATCTGCCTCTTCGGCCCCAACACCGAGGCCGGTGAGGATTCCGTACGCAGCCTGGCGGCCGAGATCCGGGCCGCATCCGCCGAGGGCGGCTGGGCGCCGGTGATCACCGTCGACGAGGAGGGCGGGGACGTCACCCGCCTGGAGGCGCTCACCGGTTCCTCGGTGCTCGGCGCCGCCGCCCTCGGCGCGGCCGACGACCTGGCGCTGACCGAGGAGACCGGGCGGGCGGTCGGGTTGCGGCTGGCGCGAGCCGGCATCAACCTCAACCTGGCTCCTGTCGCCGACGTGAACTCCAACCCCGACAACCCGGTGATCGCGACCCGGTCGTTCTCCCACGACGCCGGCGTGGCCGCCAAGCACGTGGCCGCCTGGGTGAAGGGCCTGGAGTCGACCGGCGTCGCCGCCTGCGTCAAGCACTTCCCGGGGCACGGCGACACCGGCCAGGACAGCCACGTCGCCGTCCCCGTCCTCGACGCCTCCCTGGACACGCTGCGCGACCGTGAGCTGGTCCCGTTCCTGGCCGCCGCCGAGGCAGGTGCCGCCTCGGTGATGACCTCCCACATCGTGGTGCCGGCGCTGGACCCCGAGCTGCCCGGCACGCTCTCCGCGCCGGTGCTGGGACTGCTGCGCGAGCTGGGCTACGACGGGCCGATCGTCTCCGACGCCCTCGACATGGCCGGTGCGTCGGCGAGCCGGGGGATCCCCGCCGCGGCAGTACTCTCGCTCGAGGCAGGCGCCGATCTGCTCCTGCTCGGCCCCGACAAGCCCACCTCGCTGGTCCACGAGACGACCGCCGCGATCGTGGCCGCGGTCGATTCCGGTGAGCTGCCGCTGGAGCGGCTCCAGGACGCGGTCGCGCGCATCGACCGGCTGCTCGCCGACCTCACCGAGGCGCAGCGACCGGACGGCGCGCTCGACGCGCGGTTCGAGGAACGCTCGGTCGAGGGCGCTCGCCGGGCGCTCGCAACGGCCAGCGACGACCTCACCGCGATCCCCGACCTCGCCGGGGCCCAAGTCGTGACCGTCGACACCGAGGCGAACATCGCCGTGGGTGACGTGCCCTGGGGGCTGCCGCCGGACATCGTAATCCGCCCTGGCGACCCGCTCCCGGATCTCCCCGACGCACCCCTCATCGTGCAGGTGCGTGACGCGCACCGCCGTCCCGAGGTCGGCCGGACCGTCGCCGAGCTCCCGGGCGCCGCGGTGCTGGTGGAGTGGGGGTGGCCCGGGGCGTACGACGAACCGCGGGTGCCGCGACTGTGCCCGCAGGGGTTCTCGCTGCCGGGCATGGCCGCTGTCACCGAGGTGCTGCGACGATCGGGCTGGAACCGGTGAACGGGGCACGGGTAGGCCTCGACATCGGGGGCACCAAGATCCACGGCATCGCGATCGGCGCCGACGGGGCGGTGCTGGCCGAGGACCGTGCCGCCACCACCCCCGGCGGCGAGGGCGTCGTCAAGAGCGCGGCCGCGGTGGTCGCGAGCCTGCGTGACGCGCTCGACGGCGGCGAGATCCGCTCGATCGGTGTCGGCATCCCCGGCATCGTCGACACCCGCGCCGGCACCGTGAAGCATGCGGTCAACCTGGGCCTGGACGGCGACGCCTTCCCGCTCGCGGAGCTGCTCGGCGCCCGCACCGGAGCTGTCGTCACCCTCGAGAACGACACCAACGCGGCAACGCTCGGCGCGCACGCCGTCGAGGATGTCGACGACCTGGTCTACCTCTCGCTCGGAACCGGCCTGGCGGCCGGTCTCTACCTCAGCGGCGCGCTCCGCCGAGGCTTCCACGGCGCCGCCGGGGAGGTCGGGCACCTCCCGGTCGACCCGGAGGGCCCGGTGTGCGGGTGTGGCCAGCGCGGCTGCCTCGAGCTGGTCGCCTCCGGTGCCGCGCTCGCAGCGGCTTGGCCGACCGCCACCGGCCACCCCGCCGCGGCGCTCTTCGCCGCAGCCGCCTCGGGCGACCCGGCGGCCGTGATCGTGCGGGACCGATTCGCCGACGGCGTCGCCGCCGCCGTACGCGCCCTGGCTCTCGCCGTCGATCCCGAACGTGTCGTCATCGGCGGGGGTGTCGCGACGGTCGGTGAGCCGCTGCGGGAGGCCATCGCACACGCGCTGGCCCGACAGACCGAGACCTCGCCGTTCCTCGCCTCTCTCGAGCTCGCCTCGCGCCTGCGGGTGGTCTCGGCCGCCCCGGTCGCCGCCATCGGCGCCGCTCTGATCACCCCGACGAAGGACTGACATGGAAGTAGTTGTCCTCGAGACCCCCGCCGAGGTGGCATCCCTCGCCGCGGACACGATCGAAGACGTCGTACGCCGCCGGGAGGCCACCGGCACCCCCGCGGTGCTCGGGCTGGCCACCGGCTCGACGCCGCTGGCGACGTACGAGGAGCTCATCCGGCGCGCCCGGGACGGTCGCGGGCCGTCCTATGAGGGTGTGGAGACGTTCAACCTGGACGAGTACGTCGGCCTCCCCGACGGGCACGAGCAGTCCTATCTGGCGACCATCCGGCGCGAGTTCACCGACGCGATCGGCATCCAGCCGGAGCGGGTCCACGGACCTGACCCGACCGAGGAGACCCTGCCGGCCGCCGGCGAGCGCTACGAGGCGGCGATCGTGGCTGCGGGCGGGATCGAGGTGCAGATCCTCGGCATCGGCTCCGACGGCCACCTGGCCTTCAACGAGCCCGGCTCGTCGCTGGCCTCGCTGACCCGGATCAAGACGCTCACGGCCACGACGCGCAAGGACAACGCGCGCTTCTTCGGCTCACCCGAAGCGGTGCCGCACCACGTGCTCACCCAGGGGCTCGGCACCATCACCCGAGCCGGCCACCTGCTTCTCCTCGCCACCGGGGAGGGCAAGGCCGAGGCGGTCGCCGCCGCGGTCGAGGGCCCGGTCTCGGCGACCTGTCCGGCCTCGGTCCTCCAGCTCCACGGCCACGTCTCGGTTCTCCTGGACGAGGCCGCCGCCTCACGCCTCGTACGACGTGACTACTACCGCGAGGTCTACTCGGGGAAGCCGGACTGGCAAGGGCTCTAGAGTCCGGCCTCAGAACGCAGTGCGGAGCCGCTCGGCGGCGGTCTCGGGCGGGATGTCGTTGACCCAGAGTGCGACGCCGGACTCGATGCCGGCCAGGTACTTCAGCCGACCCGGCGCCCGGCGGATGGTGAAGATCTCGGCAGCCAGGTGCCAGGTGTCCTCGCGGCCGGTCGGGGCCTGCTGCCAGCCGGCGATGTAGGGCACGGGGCCGGCGTCGTCGAGCCCGTCCATCCGCCGCAGGCACTCCTGGTAGAGCGACGCGAGGTCGTCCATCTCGTCGGCGGTCAGACCCGGGAGCGAGCCGACGTGGCGCCGCGGCACGACGCGGATCTCGTAGGGCCAGCGACCGGCATAGGGCACGTACGCCACGAACGTCCCGTTCTCGGCCACCACCCGCGACCCGTCGGCGATCTCGTCGGCGAGCACCGCACACTGCAGGCACTCGCCGGTCGCCTCGCGATGGGCGTCGGCGGCGTTCACGAGGGACTCGATCCGCGGCGGCAGCACCGGCATGGCGTAGATCTGCCCGTGCGGGTGCTGCAGCGTCACCCCGATCTCCTCGCCGCGGTTCTCGAAGCAGAAGACGTACGCCACCTCCGGCATCGCCGTCAGCTGCTCGGTGCGGTGGGCGAGCGCCGCGAGGACCGTCCGCACCCGCTCGGGAGGAAGGTCGACGAAGCTCTGTTCGTGGTCGCTGGTGAAGCAGACGACCTCGCACCGGCCGCGCCCCGGCTGGGAGACGAACGGCTCCCCGGTCGCCTCGCCGACCGCGACCGTCGAGAGCGCCGGGAACCGGTTCTCGAAGGCAACCACGTCGTAGCTCTCGGCCGGGATCTCGGTGAGCCGCCCGTCGACCGACGGGCACAGCGGGCACTCGTCCGAGGGCGGCTTGAACGTCCGCGTCTGCCGGTGCCCCGCCACCGCCGTCCAGGTCGCGGTCAGCCGGTCCCAGCGCAGCTGCGACCCGCCCGCCCGCGGCTCCAGCGGCCGCTCATCGTGCACCGAGCGCAGCGTCGGCTGCTCGTCGAAGAACCAGATCTCGCGTCCGTCCGCCAGCTTCGCTGACGTGGCCACCGGGGTGGTCGGCGCTGGGGTGTTCGGCATGCGCCCAGTATCGCCTGCGCCGGGCTACTTGCTGACGCAGGCCTGGGCTGCGCCCTGGGAGACGTTGCCGTTCTCGCCGAGGGAGCGGACCTGGATGCAGACCTTGGTGGCTCCCTCGAGGCGTACGACCGCCTTGGGACGGTCCACGTTGCCGCTGGTGGAGTTGTCGCCGACCCACTTGTAGCCGGTCGCTCCGGGCACACCGGACCAGGTGAAGACGGCGCGGTTGCCCTTGAGGGCGCCCTTGACCTTGCCCGGCGCGGCTGGGCCGGTGACACCGGGGAGGTCGGTCTCGACGGGCGGGGGCGGGACCTCGTCGGGCTTCTCGTCCTCACCGCCGCGGGAGAGCACGATGCCGATGGCGGCGGCGAGGAGGAAGAGGACGACGACGCCGATGATCGCCGGCGTCTTGCTGCGGCTCTCCGCCGGGCGCGCGCCGGTGAGGACCGAGGGGCCCTCCTCCGTCCGCGGGTAGCTGAACCGGGTGCGGTCGGCCGAGGCCGAGCCGGCATCCGCCACCGGCGCCGACGCGAGCGAGGCCGGCGGCTGGGTGATCGGCGCCTGCGCGATCACCTGGGACGGCGGCTTGAGCTCGGTGGCCTTCTCCATCTCCGGGTCGGAGGGTGGAGAGGGGAGACGTGAACGGCCCGAGCCCGTGGTCGGACCCTCACCCCGCGCTGCCGGAATGTCGGGAACGACCGGGATCGACCCGCTGCCACCGGCATCGCGGTCGAGGACCTGCACCTCGGTGCGGCCCAGCCGCAGCTCCTGCTCGATCCGCTGGAAGTGGCGGGCCAGGTCGAGGACGGTCCTGGGCCGGTAGGTCGGGTCCTTCGCCATCGCCTGTTGCAGCACCCGGTCCAGCGACGGAGGTACGTCGGCCCGGCCCGTGGCAGGGGGAGCCGTGTGCAGGATGCGGGAGAAGACCGCGCGGTCGGAGTTGTTGCCCCGCTCCGCGAAGGGCGAGCGGCCCACGAGCAGGTGCCAGACGGTCGCGGCCAGCGAGTAGACGTCGGAGGCGACCGAACCGTTGGACGCCGAGGTGAGGACCTCGGGCGGCGACCACGGCAGTGAGACCCCGATGTCGCCCTCGTCGTCGCGCGGGCGGCCGGCGATGCCGAAGTCGGCCAGACCGGGCACGTCGTAGCGGGAGAGCAGGATGTTGGACGGCTTGATGTCGCGGTGGATGATCCCGGCGCGGTGCGCGGTCTCGACCGCCGACGCCATCTGGATCCCGAAGCGCAGCGCGTCCTGCACCTTCATCGGGTTGTTGCGTACGCGGGCACCCAGGTCTGCGTTGGGGTAGTAGCCCATCACCAGGTAGGGGCGGCCGTCCGGCGTCTCGCCGGCGCTGTGCACGGGCACGATGAACGGGTGCTCGGCCAGCTCGGCCATCACCGCTGCCTCCGCGGCGAACTGCGCGCGCTGCGCCTCGGCGAGGTCGGAGGACCGCATCAGCTTCACCGCGACCCGGACCTTCGGGTGGTGGCGCTCGTAGAGGTAGACGTCGGCGAAGCCGCCCGAGCCGAGCCGGCCCAGGCAGTTCATCCCCGGCAGCTCGGGGCCGAGCTCGGGGTGTGGTGTCTGCGTCACGCGGCCACATCCGTAGCGCAAGCGCCAGGATACGGACATGGCCGCGTGATGATTCGATGGCTCACTCGCCGGCGCTCGTTCACCCGAGAACCTCGTAGTTCAGGTTGATCGAGCCGGCGAGGCTCACCACGGCGCCGGGCTCCAGGGCGTACTCCTCCATCGGCCGCATCTGCTGCGGACGCCCGCCGGGCAGGGTCAGGTAGGACCCGTTGGCGGATCCGAGGTCGCGGACGAGCACCTGCCACTCCTCCAGGCGCACCTCGGTGTGCAGCCGGCTGATGTCGGGCAGCATCACCTTCACCAGATGCGGAGGTACGCCACCAGCCCCCGTGTTGCCGTTGGCATCAGCGCGCGGCGACCGCCCGAAGACGGCACCCCGGTCCAGGATGACGACCCGGCCGTCGCCCAGCTTGAGCTGGCCCAGCGCGGGGCGCGGGACCGAGACCGGCTGCTGGTGCGGCGGCAGCGCCATCCGGCAGATGCGGCAGGTCGGGGAGTAGGGCGGTGAGGCGTGGCCCTGCGGGCAGTAGACCGCCCACACGGTCGGCCCGCCCGCCGGTGGCACCGGGGTCGGCGTCGCGATGTCGCGGACCCGGGTCGCCATGTCGTTGGGCGGCGTAGGCGCCGGCGCGGGCATCGGGGGAGGTGGCACGGAGGGTCGAGCCGCGGGCGGCGCGACGGGCGGGGGCGACGGCTGCCGGTCCGGCGGGCCCCACGCGTTCGGGTCGGGCTTCTTGGCACCCTTCTTGCGCCACGGAAGCCCGTCGATGATGCCCTTCTTGGGCTCGGGCGCGGGCTGGGACGGTGCCACCGGTGCCGGCGGCACCTGAGCCGGCGGAGGGCTCTGGAACGACGAGACGCCCGGCATCGCGGGCGGGGGCGGCGGCGAGGCCGCCAGGTCCGAGCGCCGGATGGTGTGGTCCAGCGGCGTCATGGTCGCGTCGGGCTGCGCCTGGACCTGAGCGTAGTAGTCGGGGTCGAAGACGACGTCCAGCGAGCGTGCGTGGGCGGTGTCGACCAGCGGCTGGTCCTCCTCCATCCCGCCCCAGGCCCCGTTGGCGAGCTCGGCGCGCTCGGGGACGGCGGCGAAGTGGCCGTCGGCCCACTTGCCGGAGACGTCGATGCCGTCGATGAAGACCGGCACCTCGTTGACGACGGCGGTCACCTTGGCAGGCGAACGCACGGCGTACCGCACCCGCGGGCCCTCGCGCCCGATCAGCGCGAAGCCGGGGGCTCGAGGTCCGTCCACGGAGAGCAGCCCGGCGATCGCGTCGACCGGATGGGGGTCGGCCAGCGCGGCCTGGACGCCGCCGACCCGCGGGTCACCGGGCCCGAGCTGCACCAATGCCCAGCATCGGTCGCCCTTCAACGCGAGCCAGTGCCCAGCACAGTAGGTAGCGGTATCACTCATGGGACGACGAGACGTCCCCTGCGGATCGTGCGGAGCCTGATGTCGAGACG
This sequence comes from Nocardioides sp. NPDC058538, assembly GCF_042719275.1. Taxonomy (NCBI): domain Bacteria; kingdom Bacillati; phylum Actinomycetota; class Actinomycetes; order Propionibacteriales; family Nocardioidaceae; genus Nocardioides; species Nocardioides sp. NPDC058538. Next base: position 16,555 of record NZ_JBHXNY010000014.1, read on the forward strand.
TCAGTCTCCGCAGGGGCGGCGAAGAGCGAGGGAGGGGGTGTCACGAGTACCACAGTGACATTGTCGCGCCCGCCCGATGCAACCGCAGCGTCCACCAGCCTCTGGGCGAGGTTGTCGATGCTTCCGCCCACCCCGAGGGTCCGGGAGGCGATCTCATGGATCTCGTGGTCCTCGAGCTCGCCGGTGAGGCCGTCGGAGCAGAGCAGGAAGATGTCGTCGGGCGCCACGGCCATCAGCCAGGTGTCGGCCTCGGGAGAAGGGTAGGTGCCGAGCGACCGGGTGATGACGTTTCGCAGCGGGTGGACGCGGGCCTCCGCGGCGGTGATCATCCCCGCCTCGACCATGACGGCGACCTCGGAATGGTCGATGGTCACCTGCGTGACCCCGGCCGGCGAGAGCCGATAGACGCGCGAGTCGCCGACGTTGAACACCAACCAGTGGGGAGCGCCCTCGAACTCGACGAGCGCCACGCCGGTCAGGGTTGTGCCCATGCCCTGCTTCTCGGAGTTGCGAGCCGCCTCCGAGGTGATCGCGGAGTTGGCGGCGTGGACAGCGTCCTGGATGTCCTCGGGGACCGGGCAGATGGTCGCGAAGCGGCTCTGGAAGGTCTCGACCGCGAGGGCACTGGCGACATCGCCGCTGGCATGGCCGCCCATCCCGTCGGCGACGACGGCCACGGCGGGCAGCATGACGAACGAGTCCTCGTTCACCTCGCGGACCCGGCCGACATCAGTCGCCCCCGCGGCACGCAGGGCTGGGTAAGCGGTCATGCTGTTCCTTTGCGGTGCCAAGTATCTGGGGCATCCCGGGCAGGATGCGAAATAGTGGTGCTGGAAGCGGACACTTTAGAACATCCCGTACGGTAACGGTGAGCGTGTTCACTGAGCCGTGTGCCACGTTTGGCTAGTTCGTGTGGCTTCTACCCTGAGGCGCGCCTAGAGTAAGCCAGACTTTTTGTGTCGGCTGGCCATTTGGCATGGAAGGACTTGGGTAGAGTCTTGGTGGCACGTTTCGGGATGGCGTCCGGGTGGATGCGGCGTCATCGGACCTCCATCGCGTCCTGGGCCGCTCTTGCCGTCGTTGCGAGCGGTTTGACCGTCTACGCGATCCAGTCGACGGGTTACCCCGTGCACAAGGCCGATCTCGACGACGGCGGCATCTGGGTGACCAACCAGTCCTGGGGCACCCTGGGCCGCCAGAACCGCCCCGTCGCCCAGCTCGACGGTGTCGTCTGGGCGGGCAACGAGGCCGGGTCCAGGTCCGAGCGCGCCGGCCTCGACGTGGTGCAGAACGGCATCGCGGTGGCCTCCGTCGACCGCGACGCCCGCACCATCACACCGGTCAACACCAAGCTCGCCGAGGGGATCGACGACGACGCGGTGACCGTGAAGGACAGCCGCGTCGTGATGGGTGGCAACACCATCGGCGTCGCCGAGCAGAAGACCGGCAAGGTCTGGCTCACCTCCGTCGACCCGACCGCCGGCGTCGGCGACCTCTCGGACCTCTCCGGCTCCACGAAGCCCACCGAGACGGTCGGCGCCGACGCGGTGCTCGCCATCGGCACCGACGGGACCGCGTACGCCGTCTCCGCCGCCAAGCGGACGCTGACCACCTTCGCCCCGGACGGTGAGCGGTTCGCCGATCCCGAGGAGACCAAGCTCCCGAAGGCTCCGGAGTACGCGGAGACCCCGACCTCGGCGACCGTCGTCGGCGGCGACGTCATCACCCTCGACCAGGCCGGCTGGCTGCTCGGCGCCGCCAAGGGCTCCGACATCGCCGTGGACTTCGGTGACACCGCGGAGAGCGCGGTCCTCCAGCAGCCCTCCGTCAAGGCCAAGGAGGTGCTCGTCGGCGACGCGACGGGCCTCAAGGCCGTCGCCCTGAGCAACGGCGAGATCCGCCACGTCGCCGAGTCCGCCGGCGACCCGGCCGCCCCGGTCCGGCTCGGTGACTGCGTCTTCGGTGCCTGGGCCAACGGCTCGACCGGCTCGGTGGCGACCCAGTGCGGCGAGGGCGAGCCGATCCTGGGCGAGATCCCGACCCTGGGCCCGGCCGCCGAGCTGGAGTTCCGGATCAACCGTGGCCAGCTGGTGCTCAACGACCTGCGCAACGGTGATGTCTGGGAGATCGACGGCGCCGACATCAAGAAGATCTCCAACTGGGAGGCGTTCCAGCCGCAGACCCAGAAGCAGAACCAGAAGAAGGACAAGCAGCAGCAGCAGACGAAGGCCGCCCAGGCGCCGAAGGCCAAGGACGACCAGCTCGGTGCCCGCGCCGGACGCACCACGGTCCTGCACGTCCTCGACAACGACTCCTCGGCCAAGGACTCGATCCTGAGCGTGGTCTCGGTCGGCGAGGCCTCCGTCAAGGGCGTCGAGGCGACTATCGCCCCCGACCGGCAGTCGGTCCTGGTGACCGCCCCCGAGTCGGCGCAGGGGAAGAAGACCAGCTTCAAATACACCGTCGACGACGGGATGAAGGGCAAGGCCGGCCAGGACGACGCCAGCGTCGAGCTCAGCATCGAGGGCTCGGGAGGCACCGGCAAGCCGTCGCTGCGTGAGCACTACACGCCGACCGACTACACCGTCGCGGCCGGCGGCACCGTGGAGATCCCGGTGGTCGGCGACTGGCGCGACGAGCGCTACGGCGACCCGGTCACCGCTCAGTCCCCGACCGCGTCCAAGGGCAAGGCGAGCGTGACCCCCGACGGGCTGCTGCGCTACACCGCCGCCACGGACGCCTCCGGCAGCGAGAACCTCGGCTATCAGGTCAGCACCGGCGGCAAGCCGTCGAAGGACAAGGTGCGGATCAACATCGTCGCCGGAGCCACCACCGCCTCCCCGGAGCCGAAGGACGACGTCGCCGAGGGCACCCAGGGCTCCTGGGTGACGATCCGCCCGCTCGACAACGACATCCCCGGCGCCGACCCGTCCAACCTCGACGCGAGCCTCACCCTCGCCGGCGACGTCCCTCCCAAGGGCGGTCTCGAGGTGAGCACCGACCGGGAGACCGGCGTCGTGCGCGCCCGAGGGAGCTCGCCGGGCACCTACCAGCTCAGCTACAACGCCGGGTTCGGGGCCGCGAAGCCCGCCGCGGCGAAGATCCGCGTCGACGTCAAACCCGCCTCCCAAGCGGCGGACGAGCCGATCGCGACTCCGGACACGACTGCCGTCCTCGGCACCTCGACCCGCACCCTCGACGTCCTCGCCAACGACTACGACTCCCGTGGCCGGCTGCTCGCCGTGACCCATGCCGAGCCGGTCGGCGACAGCGACCTGACGGTTGCCGTGCTCGACGGTCGCTGGCTGCGGATCCAGGCGTCCAAGCCCGACATGGACCCGTCCACCCAGGCGATCCGCTACACGATCAGCAACGGCGCGGCCGAGGCCGAGGGGTCGGTGACGGTGAGCCAGCGCCCGGCGCTGCGCGGAGCCGAGAACGCCCCCGAGGCGGTCGACGACGAGGCCACGGTCCGGGCCGCCGACTCCGTCTCGATCCCGGTCCTCGACAACGACTCGACGCCCTCGGGCGACCCGGTCGGTCTGGTCGTCGACCAGACCATCGAGACCAAGGGCCAGCTGCAGGTGCTGGGTCAGCCGACGGTCGGGGAGGCCTACATCGACGGCAACCGGGTCCGCTACGTCGCCCCCGACGACGTGAAGGGTCCGGTCGACGTAGACGTCCGCTACGTCGTGCAGAACACCGGCGACCCCTCCGCCGAGCATTCCTCAGGCAACATCCGCATCCACGTCAAGCCGCTGCCGAAGAAGAAGGCCGACAACTCCGCGCCTGCGCCGAAGGCGCTGGAGTCGCGGGTGGTCCAGGGCGACGAGGTCACGCTGCGGCTGCCCACGGTCGGCACCGACCCCGACGGCGACTCGGTCTCGGTGACCAGGATCAACAGCGCGCCCGCCTACGGCCGCGTCCTGGCCCACGGCGCCAACACGATCACCTACCAGGCCTTCCCCAACGCCGCCGGCACCGACGAGTTCACCTACGAGGTCAGCGACCCGTTCGGTGCCGTCGCGACCGGCACGGTGCGGATCGCCGTCGTCGCGCCCGGCGCTCCCCAGCGTCCGGTCGCCGTCGACGACCTGGTCACGCTCGACCCCACCAAGAAGCTGACCTACGACGTACTGGCCAACGACCTGCGTACGCCGGGGACCGAGCTGCACCTGGCCTCGACCGACGCGACCGAGGGCTCCAACGTGAAGCAGCGCTCCGACGGCATCGTCACCGTCCAGGGCGGCTCCGGCGAGCCGTTCCAGCACGTGCCCTACCGCGCCACCACAGGTCTCCACGAGGACACCGGCGAGCTTGCGATCCGCTATCAGGAGGGCTACGACAACCCGCCGATGGCGGGGATCGTGGTCGCCCATCCCGAGGGCGACTCGTCGACCACCACCGTGGACGTGATGACCAAGGTGACCGACATCGACGACTCGCTCGAGGACCTCACCGTCGACGCGGTCAAGGGTCCCTCGGTCGGCGAGGACGAGTCCAAGCCGAAGATCGACGACGGCAAGGTCACCCTGCCGGTCGGCGACAACACCCGGGTGTGGACCTACCGGGTCACCGACCCCGACGGCGCCCAGGCGGTCGGCTCGATCTACGTTCCCGCGCGTCCGAAGGACGCCCCCTACCTGAAGCCGGGTTCCGAGCTCCAGCTCAATCCTGGCGAGACGAAGAACGTCGACATCACCGACTACGTCGAGGACCCCGAGGGCGACCCGGTGGTGCTGACCACGACCGACAAGATCGTGGCCGCTCCCGAGGGCATGCTCAACACCGGCGACACCACCGCGACAACCGTCAAGGTCACCGCCGGCGAGACCAAGGGTCCGGCGACCCTGACGTTCGAGGTCGCCGACCGCGAGAAGATCACCTCTGCCGACGCACACCTCTCGGTGATCTCGCTGCCGGTCCAGATCGGCAAGGAGGAGCCGGAGATCAACTGTCCGAGCACCCCGGTCGAGGTCCCGGAGAGCGGCAACGGCGCGCTGGTCGACATCGCCGCCATCTGCCACGTGTGGACCGCCGACCCGGGTGACGCCGACGACCTCGACTTCACCGCCGAGGTCGGCGACGGGCTCGACGGGGTCGAGGTCAAACCCGAGGACGGTGGCCTGCGGCTCACCGCCGACCGCGCCGACGCCGGTGCTCAGGGTGCCCTGGAGATCGGCGTCGAGGGCACGGACGCGACCGGACAGCTCCTGGTCACCGTCATCGCGCTGCCCGCGCCGTCCCTCTCTCCGATCAAGCCGCTGCAGACCGAGGCTGGGAAGACGGTCGCTATCGACATCGCCGACTATCTGCAGACACCGGTGCCGTCGGAGTCTCAGGAGGTGGTGATCACCAAGCTCGACCCGGTCGACGGCGACTCGCCCGACATGGGCAAGGCCAGCGGCTCGAAGATCACCTTCAACACGCCCGAGGAGGGTCACGGCCACTATCGCTACGCGATCGAGGTCAGCGACTCCGGCAAGGACTCCAAGCGGGTCAAGGCCACCGGCGTCATCGAGGTGGACGTCATCGACGTCCCCGGCGCGCCGACGGCGCTGCGTACGACCTCCGACTTCCTCTCCAACGTGGTCGCACTGTCGTGGAACGCGCCGAAGGACAACGGCGACGACCCGATCCAGCGCTACGAGGTGGAGGCCAACGGCGACCACGTCCAGGACTGTCCGTCGACCTCGTGCCGGATCACCGGGCTGAAGAACGGCGTCGTCTATGACTTCCGGGTGCGTGCGGTGAACTCCGTGGGCCCGAGCCGCGAGTGGAGCAACTCAGCCGAGGGCGAGCCTGACGCCTACACCGGTCCGGTGCAGAACCTCCGCGTCACCCGCCAGCGCGACCACAAGGTCGAGCTGAGCTGGAGCAAGCCGGCCGCGTGCGACTGCTCGGACGTGCAGAAATACCGGATCAGCTGGCCAGGCGGCGGCATCAAGGACATCTCCGCAGGTCAGACGAGCTATCCGGCGGCGGTCAGCTCCAACGGCGACCCGGTGCAGTTCACCGTCGTGCCGCTCAACGACAAGGGCGTCAAGACCAACAAGGGCCCCTCCGCGACGGTCGAGGGGATGGGGGCCGGCAAGCCCGACACCCCGGCGACGCCGACCTTCGAGTGGGCCAACACGGCGAACAACTCCGGCAAGGCGGTGACCGTCTCGTGGAGCCCGGTCGCGGCCAACGGCCCGGCGCCGGTCACCTATGAGGTGCGCCGCACCGGCGGCACCGGCGAGAAGATCGTCTGCTCCTGGGTTGCCGAGACCAGCTGCCGCGACGACGTCGCCAACGACGGCACGATCTACACGTACGCGGTCAGAGCCCGCAACGCGGAGGCGACCTCGCCCCGCGAGACCGGGTCCGGCGGTTCGCCGGAGGCGCACATCTCCAGCTACTCCGCGGGCGGCAAGGTCGAGGCGGCGGCGACGCCCGACGCGGTCTCCTTCGCGTCGGCGACGGCCACCGGGACCAACGGCCAGGCCGAGATCGTCTTCACGCCGCGCGCGTCCCACGGAAAGACCAACATCGTCGAGTGCGTACGGAACGGCTCGTCGTGCGGGTCGTGGACGTATTCGCCGGAGGGCGCCGGTCAGCAGACCAAGACGATCTCGGGCTTCACCAACGGGGCGGCCACCAATGTCCAACTCCGCTCGTGCAACGGCTCTGGAGGGGGCACCGGTGCCGGGACGGCCTGCGGGGCATGGTCGACGAAGTCCGTGACCACCTATGGTCCGTTGGGCCAGCCGAGCATTTCGCTGACCCGTGACGGCAACAAGATCACGTGGACGATCAATTTCAACGGTAACGGCAAGACCGGCACCTACCGAGTGACCGGTTCCAACGGCCTGGGGACGGTGGGGAACGGCACCGTGACTGCTGGCGCCGGTTCCGCCCGCAACACTGTCAGCAACCTCGAATGGGACACGAGCTACACGTTCACTGTCACCGTCAGCGACTCTGGCCGGGCAAGTAAGTCGGCTGAGGATTCGATCAGGACCGCGCCTCCTCCGGACCCGATCCTCGAGGTGAACAAGGCCGGCGAGTGCTCGGGCGCATCCTGCCCCGAGCCGGACGTGGCGTGTGGCGGCACCTGTTGGTACGTCGGCTCGACCATCACCGACCTCGCATTCCCGGGTAAGACCTGGGAGTGCAGCACCAACTCCACCACCTCGCGTTGGAATGTGAACATCGGGAGCAACGGCAAGGGCACGGGCAGCGGTCGCGGCTGGGTCGGCGCCAACACCCCGTTCCGAGTGACCTGCACGACCTCCGGTCGACCCAATCTTTCGAAGAACGTTACGTGGTAGGAGAGAAGAAATGACCGTCACGACCGAGCAGGCTCGTTGGTTCCACGAGACCTTCGAGAAGCTTGCCGACAACGTCGAGAAGGCGGTGCTGGGCAAGCGCAACGTGATCCGCCTGGTGCTGACCGCGCTGCTCTCCGAGGGCCACCTGCTCCTCGAGGACTACCCCGGCACGGGCAAGACCCAGCTCGCCCGCGCGCTGGCCAACACGGTCCAGGGGTCGCACGCCCGCATCCAGTTCACGCCGGACCTGCTCCCGTCCGACGTCACCGGTGTGACCGTCTACGACCAGGGCAAGGGCGCCTTCGAGTTCCACCCGGGCCCGATCTTCCACTCGATCGTGCTCGCCGACGAGATCAACCGTGCCTCCCCGAAGACCCAGTCGGCGCTCCTGGAGGTCATGGAGGAGGGCCGGGTCACCGTCGACGGTGCGACCCGCGACGTCGGCCGCCCGTTCATGGTGATCGCGACCCAGAACCCGATCGAGCAGGCCGGGACCTACCGGCTGCCCGAGGCGCAGTTGGACCGCTTCCTGATGAAGACGTCGGTCGGCTACCCCGACCAGAACGCCACCGTCGAGCTGCTGATGAACTCCTCGGTCCGCGACCGGGCCACGCTGGTCACCCCGATCATCACCGCCCCGACGGTCACCCAGATGGCCGAGATGGCCGACCAGGTCTACATCGACCAGGCGATCGTCGCCTACGTCTCCGCGCTGGTCGACGAGTCGCGTCGCCACAAGCACGTACGCCTCGGCGCATCCATGCGTGGCTGCCTCGCCCTGGTGCGTACCGCCAAGGTCTGGGCGCTCGCCGAGGGCCGCTCCCAGGTGCTGCCCGACGACATCAAGTCGCTCGCCGAGCCGGTGCTCTGCCACCGCCTGATCCTCGACCCGGAGGCGATGTTCAACGGCGTCACGGTCGAGGACGTCATCGGCGACCTGCTCACCTCGGTCCCGGCGCCGCAGGAGCGCGTGGCGTGAGTTCGCCGCTGGTTGAGCCGGATCCGCGAGGTACGAGCGAATCCGTGTCGAAACCAACACGGTCCCCTCGGCGCTCGATCAGGACCGTGTTGATCTCGACACGCTCGCTTGCGCTCGCGGCTCGATCAGCGGTTGTGGGAGTGGCTCGACCGACGGTGGTGAAGTGGTTCGGCACGGTGACCTCGATCGGCTGGGGCGTGCTGCTCCTCGGCGCGCTGGCCTGGGTCGCCGCGACCGCGCTCGGCTGGATCGAGGCGTCCGTGGTGGCGATGGCGGCGCTGTTCCTCGTGATCGGCGCGGCCTTCTTCATGATCGGGCGCACCCGGCTCGCGGTGGCGACCGTGGTCGAGCCGCCGCGCGTCGCGGTCGGTCAGGCCCTGACCGGCGAGCTGCGGGCCCGCAACGAGGCGCGCGGTCCGCTCGTCTCGACGAGCCTGGAGTTCCCCATCGGAGCGGGTGGGGTGACGTACGACCTGCCGATGCTGCTTCCCGGCGCCGAGCACACCGAGCTGTTCGTGGTGCCGACCCAGCGCCGCGGCGTGATCGACGTCGGGCCCGTCCGGACCGTACGCGGCGACCCGCTCGGCCTCTTCCGGCGGGTGCAGGAGTGGACCGACCGCACCGAGGTGTTCGTCCACCCGCGCACCACCCACCTGGAGCCCTTCGGCGTCGGCCTGGTCCGTGACCTCGAGGGGTCCACGGCTCAGAACACCTCGATGAGCGACCTCGCCTTCCACGCGCTGCGCGAGTACGTCCCCGGCGACGACCTGCGCCACATCCACTGGCGCTCCTCGGCACGTCATGGGCAGCTGCTGGTCCGCCAGTTCCTCGACACCCGCCGCTCCCACATCGTCGTCATCGTCGACTCCTCGCCGATGTCCTACGACTCCGAGGAGGAGTACGAGACCGCGATGTCGATCGCGGGCTCCCTGCTGCGTCGCGGGATCCTGGACGAGTTCGACGTCTCGTTCGCGACCGGCGACGTGCTGATGGTCCGCGCCACCGCGGCGAGCGGGGGAGGGCGTACGGCCCTGGACGCCTGCTCCCGGGCGAAACCGCAGCAGACCAACCTGATAGAGATCACCGCCGAGGCCGCCCGGCAGGCGCCGGATGCGTCCCTGGTGATGCTGGTGACCGGGCGCTACCCGGAGTTCGTCGCGCTGCAGCGCGCGGCCGGCCAGTTCTCGGTCGATGCGACCACCGTCGCCGTCCGGGTCGACACCTCGCAGCGTGCCGGCTTCAAGGCCGTCGCCGACCTGCCGATGCTCACCCTGCCCGATCTGGACCAGCTGCCGATCGTGCTGTCGAAGGGCCTGTCCGGATGAAGATGACGAAGCACCATGCCGTCGACGCCCTCCTCCTGTTCCTCCTCGGCGCCATCGCCTTCCTCGGCTTCGACGACACCTACGCCGGCTGGACCTACCTGGTCGCCGGCGTCGCCGGGCTGCTGCTCGGGATCCTCATCGCCTTCGTCGGCCGCGGACAGCCGGTGGTCGTGCTGGCCGTCGGGCTCCTGGCCGCCTTCTTCGTGCTCGGCGGCGCGGTCGCGCTGCACGGGATCGGCGACCTCTCGTTCCTCCCGGTCCCCGACACGATCGGCACCCTCGCCGACAACTCCGTGCACGGCTGGAAGCGACTGCTGACCACGCTGCCGCCGGTCGACGGCGGGGCGCTGCTGACGATCCCCTACATCCTCGGCCTGGTTGCCGGCTGTATCGGCTTCGCGCTGGCGGTGCGGACGAAGGCGGCGCTGCCGCCGGTGCTCGTCGCGTTCGCGCTGATGGCCGGGGTGATCCTGCTCGGTGTGCAGGACCCGTCCAAGACCGCGCTGCTCGGCGCGCTCTTCGGAGCGATCGCGATCACCTGGCTGTGCATCCGTGGCATGCGGGCCCGTTCCCTCGCCGCCGGTGGCCGCCGTCTCTCGCGGACCGCCATCGGAGCGGGCCTGTGCCTGGGTGCGGCCGGGCTGGCGTTCCTCGGTGGGCCGCTGCTCCCGGGTCTCGCGCCCGAGCGCACCGTGCTGCGCGGCGAGATCGAGCCGCCCTTCAACGTCGGGCAGTACCCGTCGCCCCTGGCCGGCTACCGCGTCTACACCAAGGGCTACCAGACGCCGGAGGATGACCGCCGGCTCTACGAGAAGGACCTGTTCACCGTCTCGGGCCTGCCCGAGGGCACCCGGGTCCGGGTGGCCGCGATGGATTCGTACGACGGCACCGTCTGGCGTGCGGCCAACGACTCCGGCGAGACCGAAGGTCCCGACGACACCTTCCAGAAGATCAGCTCGACGCTGCGCAACCCGCTCGCCGACGGCAAGCAGGTGCGCGGGACGATCACGATCGGGGAGGACTTCGGCGGCGTCTGGGTGCCGCTTCCGACCGCGCTCACGCACATCTCGTTCGACGGCCCCGACTCCGACTCGTTCCGCTACAACCTGGCGACGTCCACCGGTGTCCTGCCGTCGGCGCTGAAGCCGGGCGACTCCTACTCCTTCACCGCCTCGGTCGCCGACGAGAAGGTCGGGGAGAAGAGCGAGAACTGGTCGGGCGGGTCGCCGATCGGCGACGAGGCCGCCCAGTTCCAGGCGCTCGCCGCCGAGTACGCCGGCGGCGGTGACTCACCGATCACCAACGCGCTGGCGGTGGCGGAGAAGCTCAAGGAGGAGGGCACCTACACCGACGGGGAGCCGCCCAACCAGCAGTACCCGGCCGGTCACTCCCTGCGTCGCCTCGCCGACTTCACCGCCAAGGGCGGCCAGCTCGCCGGCAACGACGAGCAGTACGCCGCGCTGATGGCGGTCCTGGCCAACCAGGTCGGCGTTCCGGCGCGGGTGGTCCTGGGTGCTGTCGTCGGCTCCGACGGTGTCGTCGAGGGCAAGGACATGCACGCCTGGGTCGAGCTGCGGATGTCGGACGGGTCCTGGGCCACCCTGGACTGGTCCGAGTTCATGAACACCGAGAAGCCGCCCGAGCAGAACGCCCCCCAGCCCGAGGAGCTCGTCACCGGCAAGGTCGTCCCGCCGCCAGCACCGGTACGCCCGCCCGCGACCTCCGGCGACCCGCTGGACGAGTCGGTCAACCAGAAGGCCAACTCGCGGCCCGAAGGGTTCACACTGCCCGGCTGGCTGATCGCCGTCTTCACGTACGTCGGCATCCCGCTGCTGCTCATCGCCGCCGTGTGCGGGGCGATCATCGGCGCCAAGATCTGGCGGCGACATCGCCGGCGCACGCGCGGCACCCCGGTCGCCCGTCTCTCCGGTGGCTGGCGCGAGACCCTCGACCACGCCCGTGACTTCGGGGTCGGGGTGCCTGTGGGCGCCACCCGTCGCGAGCAGGCCTCCGCGCTGTCCGGGTCCGCGGGCATGGACGGTGCGACGGGGCTGGCGCTGCTCACCGACAACACCATGTTCGGCGAGGCCGGGCCGCAGGACGACGAGGTCGCCGCCTTCTGGGAGCAGGTCGGGACGATGCGCTCGTCGATCTCCGACTCACGCACGAGGTGGCAGCGCATCCGGGCAGCGATCAACCCGCTCTCGCTGGTGCCGGCCCGGCTGTTCCGCAAGCGCTGACTCAGTCGCCGAGGCCGTAGTCCCTGATCGATTCCGCCGTGATCCGGAGGACCTCCCGTGAGGTCCCCGGCATCGGCGGGTCCACGTCCGTGAGCGTCTCGGCCGTGCCGCGGATCTCGATCATCCGCGGCTTCCAGGGGTTGGTGGACTCGAGATCGTCGACCACGAAGGCCACCTGGTCGTGCTTCTGGGCGTTCCGGAACTTCCGTGACCTGCCCATCTGGTGGCCGCCGATGACGATCCGGTGCTCGTCGTCGATCTTGAACCCGACGGGGTTGTTCTGCAGGCCGCCGTCGGGGGCGAGGGTCGCGAGCCGTCCCAGCGGCTGGGTGCGGAGGTAACGGAGCTGTGTGTCGGTGAACTTCATGACCCCAGCGTCGATGCTCAAGTTGAGTTGAGGTCAACCCAGATCGGGTTCGTCGACGTCGGGTCGCGCGAGCGGTCCGACTGCGGGCCCGTCCAGGACGGAGCCGTCGGCGGAGAAGCGGGAGCCGTGGCAGGTGCAGTCCCAGCTGGTCTCGGCCTGGTTCCAGTGCAGGGGGCAGCCGAGATGGCTGCACCTGGCGCTCACGGTGTGCAAGGCGCCGGCCGGATCGCGGTAGCCGCCGACGGTGTGGCCGTCGATGTCGACCAGGCCGCCTTCTCCCGGACGCAGCTCGGAGGCGGGGCGGGCGTCGGGGTCGTGGCGACGGCCGGCGATGAGCTCCTGGCCGACCTTCAGGTTGTCCTTGATGAGCTTGCCGACGGACCGTACGTCGCCGATCCGGGAAGCGTCGAACACCGGTAGCCAGGGGTTGTCCTTGCCGACGAGAAGGTCGGCCAGCACCATCGCGGCCACGGTCCCGATGTTCAGGCCCCACTTCTGGAGGCCGGTGGCCACCAGCACCACATCGCTCGTCGGCGGGTAGCCGATGTATGGCAACCGGTCCGGGGTGAGATAGTCCTGCGACGACCAGCGGTAGTCGATCGCCTCGACGTCGAAGGTGGTGCGGGCCCAGCTCTCGAGGTCGGCGTACATCGCCTCGGTCTCGAGCTCGGCGCCGGTCTCGTGGCTGTTGCCGACCACGATCAGCCCGTTCGGGCCCGGGTCCAGCCACGGCCGGGTCGAGCGGCCGGGGGAGTCGATGCGGATCGCCATGCTGGTCGGGGCTGGGCCACGCAGTCGGACCGCCAAGCCGTAGGAGCGGGACGGTCTGGTTCGCGCGAAGTATCCGCCGAGCAGACCGGGCGGGAGCAGCGAGGCGACGACCACCTGGTTGGCCACCACGGTCCCTGTGGGTGTGGTGAGCTCGACGGTTCGGTCGCGCTGCTCGTCGATGGCGGTGACCCGCGTACCCTCGAATATCTCCCCTCCGGCCGCAATGAACGCGTCGGCGAGGCCTGCCAGGTATCGGCTGGGGTGGAAGTGGATCTGGTCGTCGAACGCGACCGCGGCCTCGATGTCGAAGGGCAGGTCGGTGCTATCGGTCACTCGTGCGGGGAGGCCGAGCCGAGCAGCGGCCCGGCCTTCGTCCTCGATCCGGGACCGCTGCACCGGCAGCTGCGTATAGGCCAGCGCCGGCGCTCGAGTCAGGTCACAACTGATCTTCAGCTCCGACACGAGGTCGGCGACCTGCTCCACCCCGGCCCGCATAGCCTGGGCGTACTGCCGCGCTTTGGCCTCTCCGTGTCGCTGGACCAGATCGGCGTAGATCAGCCCGTGCTGGGCAGTCACCTTTCCGGTGCTGTACCCCGTGGTGCCTCCGCCCACGGTCCCCGCCTCAAACACGGCGACCCGAAGGCCGCGGCGCTGGGCGAGGAGTGCGGTCGTCAACCCCACGATGCCTCCACCCACCACGGCCACATCGACCGCGAGATCAGGCTGCGGACCCGTCATCAGAGTGGCTAGCCGCGGCCTTTCGGCCGTGGCCAGCCATACGCTCGCGTGCTCCATCACGTACGGTGCTCCGGTGGTCGATGGCCAGGCCGTAGATCCGACGCTGTCATGGACCGATAGGCGGTGGCGTCAGTCATGCCTGGTCTGGTACCCAGCTCGGCGCGCTCGCATGCCACACGCATGGCTACGCAGCTCCGCTAATCGGAAGGTTTACGTCCGGAACCCGGCCTAGCGTGAGCGGCATGACGATCGAGATGACCCCGGTCATGGACGAGGCCGGGACGCTGCTCAGCACGCTCGACCGGATCCGGCGTACGTTCGCCTGGAAGTGCGGAGGGCTGAGCGATGAGCAGCTGCGTCAGCGGCTGGAGCCGTCCAGGATCACCCTCGGCTGGCTCCTCAAGCACCTCGCGTTCTGCGAGGACCACTACTTCACCGCGATCCTCGCCGGCAACGGATACCCGGACGTCTGGGCGCCCTACGCGCCGGATGAGGAGGGCTGGGACTGGAAGACCGAGGCCGAGGACACCCTCGATGGGTTGATGGAGCTGTGGGAGGGTGCGGTCGCCAGGTCCCGCCGGTCGATGGCCGAGGCCCTCGGCAGGAACGGGATGGACACGCCGGCGACCAACCCCGAGTGGCAGGTCGAAGCCAACGCCCGCCGCTACGTCGCCGACATGATCGATGAGTACGCCCGCCACACCGGTCACGCCGACCTCATCCGCGAGTCCATCGACGGTCTCGTCGGCGAGGACCCCAGGGACGGTGAATGAGATGGCCGGGATCAGGGGCGCGACAGGATGGATCGGTGTCAACCTCGCCTGCACCGACCCGCCCGCACTCGCCAAGTTCTATGCCGACCTGTTCGGCTGGGAGGTCAGCAGCTCCGAACCGACGTACGCCACCGTCCTCATCCGGGATCCGTCAGGCAACGCAACCCACAGCAACCTCGCCTTCGAGTTCGACCGCCACTACCGCCGGCCGGTCTGGCCGAGCGAAGCCGAAGCCCAGCAGCAGATGGTCCACCTGGACATCGGAGTCACCGACCTGGCCGCGGCAGTCAACGACGCCGCCGACTTGGGTGCGCAGCTCGCGGACTTCCAACCCCAGGACGACGTACGCGTCATGTTCGACCCCGACGGCCACCCTTTCTGTCTCTATCTCGATCAGGCTTGAGTGCCAGCGTGGCCACAGCTCGATCCGATAGAAAAGTTCTACGGTCCGAGTTATCCTGGATGCATGAGCGAAGTACGCGTGGGTGAGTTGAACCAGCAGACCGGGCGGGTGCTGAGGCGAGTCCAGAATGGCGAGTCTCTGATCGTCACCGACCACGGCCGTCCGGTGGCGATGCTTGTTCCTGCGCCGGCCAGCAAGTTCGATCGGATGGTCGCTCTGGGGCAGATTCGACTGCCGAGCAAGAACGATTGGGGTCTACTGGACATCGAGCCGGTCACTCGGTCGGAGGACTTGAACGACGTTCTGGCTGAGCTTCGAGCGGACACGATCTGATGCTCGCGTACATCGACACGTCGGCGGCGGCGAAACTTCTTCTCGACGAGCCGGAGCGCTCATCTCTACGCGACCACCTGCAGGAGATGAAGGATCGCGGCGACCGACTGATCTCGTCGGACCTTCTTGATGTCGAGTTGGCGCGCATCTGCGTCCGGCTAGGCATCGATCAGGCGTTGGCGGGCCGGATCGTGGCGAGCGTGTCTCGAATGGGGATTCTGCCGGAGGTGATCGAGGAAGCGAAGGAGATCAAGCAGGCGGTCAAGTCGCTCGATGCCATCCATCTCGGCACAGCCCTGCTCCTCGCCGAGGAGGCCGAGGGAGACGAGGCGGTCGAGCAGGTCATCACGTACGACGACCAGATGGCCCGGATAGCCGAAGAGCTTGGCTTCGAGGTTGTCAGCCCAGGGCGACCGTGAGGGCGAGGAGCATGGCGGGGTCGTCCAACCGGTCCCCGTACACGTCGCGCAGCTGTCCCATCCGATAGCGGACGGTCTGAGGGTGGATGAAGAGGTCGGCGGCGACCTCGTCGCGCCGGCCCTGGTGGAGGAGCCAGGAGCGGAGGGTCTCGGTGAGCTTCTCGGCAGTGGCGGGACGCATGTCGGCCAAGGGGGCGAGGACCTGGGCACGCAGGTCCTCACGGGCGTCGGTGTCGGCGGAGAGGACCAGCTCGACCAGGTGCTGCTCGGTGTCGGAGCCGAGGCCCGCCTCGTGGGCGCGGCGGGCACGCTCGTACGAGATCCGGGCCTCGCGCCAGGGCTTGGCCGGACCGGCGATCGACCGACGACCCTCCAGCGCCTTCATCAGCGCCCGGCGCCGGCGACCGTGGGCGTCGGGGACCAGCAGCAGGGTGTGGTCGTCGAGATCGCGCAGGTCGTCGTGCTCCAGGGTTCCCTGGTTGACCTTGGCGAGGATGGTGCCGACCTGGGAGTTCGGGACGAGTACGGCAGTCAGCGTGCTCGGCGGGGTCCACTCGGCCCGCACAGCGGCGTCATCGAGCTCCTCCGGGGTCGCCTCGGCCAGCAGCTTGCGGGCCAGCCGCTCGCGAAGCTGTCGGCGTACGCGGCCGGTCGTGGCTCGCTCGTCGGCATGCCCGGCCGCCGAGGCCTCCGAGATCTCGTCGATCCAGGCGAAGACCAGCGCCGAGAACTCCACCAGCATCGCCGGTGCCATGCCGCCCTCGACGGCTTTGCTCGCGAGCTCTCGCCAGGCCACTCGGGCACCGATGCGGTAGGCGGCCAGCAGGGCCTCCATCGTCCGCCCGCTCCGAGCCTCGCCGCGGCCCAGGTCGTAGGCACCCTGGACAGCAGGCGGCGTCGCGGCCGACACATCGGAGGCCAGGCCCGCCCCGGAGGCGAGCGACAAGAATCCGCCCAGCGCCACGCCGACCGCGGTCCGGATCGTCTCGCCCATGTGCCCCGAGAGCGCGTCCTGGTAGGGAGGCACCTCGGCGATGATCGCGGCGACCACGTCGTCGCCGACCTGGGGGAGCACGGCACGGATCGAGTCGACGACCTCGGGCGTCAGACGGACGTCATAGGACGAAAGAGCCGGCACATCTCGGGAACTTTTGTTCGTCACGTATAAATCCGCCTATCAGATTCACGTCGCTAACACAGGAGTTTACCTCGCATAAGTAGCACCATGGATACATGGCTGAGATCTCTACATCCCCCGCCCTGTTCGCCCCGGGCGAGGTCGGGCGACCCGCGCTGCGGGAGAGGCTCTCCCGCAAGGTGTGGGAGGTCGCCGAGAAGATCGCCACGCCCCTGGCGCCGGCCGACTACCTGGACATGTTCAACCCCCTCCGACCCGGCGCTGACCTGCGAGGACGCGTCGTCAAGGTCACCCCGGAGACCGCCGACGCGGCCACCATCGAGATCAAGCCGGGCGCCGACTGGAACGGCCACACCCCGGGTCAGTACGTCCGCGTGGGCGTCGACGTCAACGGCGTACGCCACTGGCGCGCCTACTCACTGACCCACGGCCCCCGCAAGGACGGCCTCATCTCGATCACCGTCAAGGCCGTGCCCGACGGCAAGGTCTCCAGCCACCTGGTGCGCCGCCTGAGCCCCGGCAAGATCGTCCACCTCGAACAGGCAGCCGGCGACTTCGTCCTGCCCAGCGACCTGCGCGGCCACAAGTTCCTGATGGTCACCGCCGGCTCCGGCGTGACCCCGGTCATCGGGATGCTGCGCAACCTCTTCCCGGTCACCGACGAGGGCGTCGTCGAGCACCAGCGGCTCGACGTCACCGTCGTCCACGTCGCGCCCAGCCGCCCCGACTCCATCTTCATCCGCAACCTCGAGTCCCTCGCCGAGGCCGGCGCGATCCGCCTCCTCACCCGCTACACCGGCTCCGAGGGCCGCATCGACATCGACACCCTCACCGAGCTCGTCCCCGACCTGAGGGAGCGCAAGGCGTACGCCTGTGGTCCCGCGGGCCTCCTCGACAACCTCCAGGCCTGGTACGACGAGGCGGGCCTGCCGCTCCAGACCGAGCAGTTCCGACTGGCCACCGTCGTGACCAGCGAGGGCGGCACCGTCGCCTTCACCGGCAAGACCGTCGACGCACCTGGAGACAGGCCGATCCTCGACGCCGCCGAAGAAGCCGGCGTCCTCATGCCGAGCGGTTGCCGTATGGGCATCTGCTTCGGCTGTGTGCTTCCGATGAAGGAGGGCGCCGTCCGCGACCTCCGCAACGGTGAGCTCACCGTCGCCCGCCCGGGTGAGACCGGCCCCGAAGGGGTACCGATCCAGACCTGCATCTCCGCCGCCGCCGGCGAGTGCGTCATCGACCACCCTGCCTCCTGAACCAAGCTCGAACGACCAGCCCCCACAAGACGAGAGCGAGACAGCCATGACCATCGCACCTGATGCCCCCCCGGCCTACACCGGCCCGATCGCCCACCTGACCCGCGACGACATCGAGCAGCTCGGCCGCGAGCTCGACGCCATCCGCCAAGAGGTCATCGACACCCGCGGTGAGCGCGACGCTGCCTACATCCACAAGGTCATCAAGATCCAGCGCTCGCTCGAGCTCGGCTCCCGTGCCGTCCTGCTCGTGAGCATCTTCCCGCCGGCGTTCGTCGTCGGCACCGTCGGTCTCTCGATCGCCAAGATCCTGGACAACATGGAGATCGGCCACAACATCATGCACGGCCAGTGGGACTGGATGCGTGACCCGAAGATCCACTCCACCGTGTGGGAGTGGGACAACGCCTCGACGAGCGAGGGGTGGAAGCACTCCCACAACGAGCTGCATCACACCTACACGAACATCGTCGGCAAGGACAACGACCTCGGCTGGGGCATCATGCGCGTCGACGAGGAGCAGCGCTGGACCCCGTCGAGCCTGTTCCAGCCCGCGATGAACTTCATCAACATGTGCATCTTCGAGTATGGCATCGCGATGTACGACCTCGAGCTCGGCCGGGTGATCCGGCAGAAGAAGAAGGGTCGCCGCCCGTCCGCCGAGTGGCAGATGGCGGCGAAGCGTACGCTCGCCAAGATCCGCCGCCAGGCGTTCAAGGACTACGTCGCTCACCCGCTCGTCTCGATGGTCACCCTGTCGGGCCCGACGACGCTGCTGGCCAACGTGATCGCAAACTTCACCCGCAACGTCTGGACCCACTCGGTGATCATGTGCGGTCACTTCCCCGAGGGCGTCGAGACCTTCGAGCTCAAGGACATCCCGGAGGACGAGACCCGCGGTGAGTGGTACGTCCGGCAGATGCTCGGCTCTGCCAACATCTCCGGCTCGAAGTTCCTGCACGTCATGTCTGGCAACCTGTCCCACCAGATCGAGCACCACATCTTCCCGGACCTGCCCTCGAACCGCTACGCCGAGATCGCGCCCAAGGTCCGTGCGCTCTTCGAGAAGTACGACCTCAACTACCACACCGCGCCGATGCCGCAGCAGGTCGCTTCAGCGTGGCACAAGGTCGTGCGCCTCTCGCTGCCCAACGGCTTCCTCGAGTCCACCAACGTGCGCAACGCCCCCAAGCAGGTCGTGAAGCTCGTCAAGGCGGTCCGCGGCGACACCCGCACCCGTCGCCGCCTGCTCAAGGAGTTCGAGGCGGCCGGCGCTGCCTCCATCGGCAAGGCGCTCTGACCAGCTGATACGACGGGACGTTCTCGTCGGCCACCTACGGGTAGACCGACGAGAACGTCCCGTCCTATCTGTCGGGCGTCGTAGGCGCCCGAGCGCCGCCGGTGAACACCTCGGTCACACCTGGCCCACGGTGACGAATGTCGTATGGACATCACCCGCCAGGACCGGTAGACAACTAGCCACTATGGAGAACGAGTTGATTCCCGGAACCGGGTCGCCGACCGCGGTGCGCAGCTATGTGACCGCCAACAAGCCGAACCCGTCGGCGCTCGCCGAGGGTCTGTGGGTGCTTCCTCCCGACGTGCTCTCCAGCGGTGACCGCGCGGTCCTCTTCGACCAGTACAAGCTCTATGTCGCCGAGGCCGAGCGGCTCAGCGTGCGGCGCACGCTCACCAGCGCGTTCCTGCTGGTCCTCAACGTCGGGCTCCTGGTCGCGGGCACGGCTCTCGTGGCCAGCGCGCCCGAACGGCCCTGGATCTTCACGGTCGCCCTGATCGCCGCCCTCGGCTCGTGCCTCGGCTGGTTCTGGATCATCCGCTCCTACCGGCAGATGGCGAGCGGGAAGTACTCGGTCATCTCCCACCTCGAGAAGCAGCTCCCCGCGGCGCCCGGCGTTGCCGAGTGGTCGGCCGTCGGCCTCGGTCGCGACAGCTCGCGCTACCTGCCGATGAGCAACGTCGAGGTGTGGGCGCCCGCGCTCTTCGGCTTCTGCCACCTCGCGACGTACGCCCTGCTCTACCTGCCCTGACGCTGGTTGAAGGCCACTTCGTTCAGACCTCGGAGCAGCTCCGCTGGTTGAGCCGCCGGAGCCGCTAGGCGGAGGCGTGTCGAAACCAACACATCATGCGAGCGTACGAACCTTCAGCGGGGTCTCTCCGTCCGGCCCGACGGCGTAGGCGACTCCGTCGGGCCGCTCGCTGAGCACCTCGACCAGCTCGCCGTCGCGCCACAGCAGGGCTACGCCGTCGTCGGCCGCGTAGCCGGCCGGGAGCGCCCCGGACCCGACGAACCGGACGTACGTCTCGCGCCGGTCTGCCTCGCCGAGGTAGTGCGGGCAGAACGAACCGGGGAGGAACCCCAGTCCGTCGGGGAGCGGCGCGGTGGGGCCGAAGGAGTCGGTCGAGGAGGCCTCGTACCAGCAGTTGGCCCCGGCCGAGATCCCGGCCAGGATCGTCCCGCCGCCGGCGGCCTTCTCCAGCAGGGCGGGCAGTCCGTGCAGCCGCCACACCGCCAGCAGGTTGGCGGTGGACCCGCCCCCGACGTAGACGATGTCCTGGTCGAGCAGCTGCTCGAGGTCGTTGATCGGGAGCTCGTGCCCCTCAGGCGCCTTGTTGAACAGCGACAGCACCTTCGCCTCGGAACGGTCGGCGTACGCGGTGAGGAACTTGTCGTGATAGCTATCGGCGTCTCCGCTGGCGGTCCCGATGAAGCAGACCTTGGGTCGCTCGTTGCCGCTCAGCTGGTTCAGCTCCGCGTCGAGCGGCGAGAAGTCCCGCCCGTGCACCTCCGGCATCGAGAAGCCGCCACCGCCCATGGTCAGGATCGTTCCGCGCATGGCGTGAGTGTAGGGACACAGAGGGCCCCGCCGAACTGGATTGTTCGGCGGGGCCCTTGAAGGTGTGACGGCTACTTGACCCTGACGGTCACCGTCTCGGTGATCGCCTCGTTGTTCCGGTCACCCGAGTAGACCACCTTGTAGGTGTGGGTGCCTCGGAACGCCCGGAAGGTCGCTTCCTCCTTCTTCAGCCGGAAGCGGCCGACACGGATGCCCTTCTCACTGACGACGATCTCGCCGGAGGCGCGCTCGCCGTCGACGGTGATCTCGACCTTGCCCTTCTTGGGCGAGGTGGCGGAGATCTCCGGGACCGCCTTCTCGGTGCAGTAGCTCACCGAGACGTTGTCGACGGCCCAGCCCTCGACGCCGTTGCAGCCGTCTCGACCGAGGTCGAAGCGGAACTTCACGGTGTCACCGGCGTCGGCGATCGCATCGAGGTCGACGATCGTCGTGCCCCACTGACCGGTGAACTTGCCACCGTCGGTGCCCGTCCAGGCGGGCTCGCCGGCGAGGTAGCCGCTCTGCGGGTCCATCGTCGCGCCCGGCGCGTTGAAGAGGTACGCAGCCTGGTCGACGAGCGTGAAGTCGCCGCCGTTGACCGAAACCTTGACGTTGCCGCCGTCCCAGCTCGACTCGGTGCGCACCGAGTGATCGAACGTGAGACGAGGCGTCTGGCCCGCGGGCACGGTGATCTCCGGGGAGATCAGGCCGTTGCGGCTGGTGATGTCACCAGTCGCGTCGCCGCACTGGCCATCGACGGGGTCGGGACCCCACGCCGCCTTGGTCTCGTTGCCCTCGACGCCGCTCAGGGTCTCCCAGGGGTAGTCGTTGCCGGGGACCAGGGACTCGGCGTCCTGGGTCCAACCGATCAGACCGTCCTCGAAGTCCTCGGTGTAGGTGGTGACCTCGTTGGTGCCCTCGCCACACAGGGCGGGGGTGTTCGGGTCGAGCATCGGGCCGAAGTTGCACTGGACCGGCTCGTCGGCGAGCTCGGTGGCCGTGTTGGCCGCCGCGACCGCCGCACAGTCAGCGGCCGTGATCGGCTCCAGAGCCGGAGCCGCCGCCTCGCCACCCGGAGTCTCGCCGCCGCCGGTCTGCGGCGTCGAGGTCCCCAGGGTGAGCTTCTTGAGCGAGGTCGCGCCGGTCAGGTCGGCGCACGAGGAGACCATCGCCTGGGCGTACTCGGGGAAGCCCGAGGTCGGCGTCAGGTAGTTGGTCTGGGCGTGCCAGATCAGGTTGGCCGCCTTGTCCAGGCCGATGCCGGCCACGGTGACGTCGTTGTAGGCGCCGCCGTCCACGAGCAGGGCGTAGTGGTGGTTGATGACACCCGAGTTGGAGTGCACGCCGCCGGAGTCGTCGGTGGTGCAGTGGTACTCCTCGTCGGAGACCTTGCCCGGGTCGCCGTAGCAGGTCGGGTTCCACATGTCGCGGATCGCGCCGCCGAAGGCGGTGGAGTCCTCACCCATCAGCCAGCGTACGGACTCGTCCTTGGACTCGGCCGAGGCGTCCTTGATGGTGATGTTGACCGCGCCGGTGGCGTTCTTGATCTTCTGACCGGTGGCGTAGTCGGTGGTGGCACCGTAGATGTCGGAGTTGCCGGCGATGCTGCCGAGCGGCTGGCCCTCCAGGAACGCGATCACGACGCCCTTGGCGCCGGCGTTCTTGGCGTTCGCGACCTTCTGGGTGAACGGGCAGGTGCCCCGGTCGACGAGCACGAACTTCCCGTTGACCGCAGCGGCGTTATCCAGCGGCGAGCAACCGTCGGTGGTCGTCGGGCCACCGGCGTCGGCGGCGTCGAGACCGACCACGATGTCGCTGGTCACTCCGGCGGTCGGGAACACCGGACCGAAGCTGGCAGCCGCGGCCGGACAGTCTCCGGCCACGTCGGCCGGCGAGTTGATCGTCAGCGTGATGGCGCCGCGGGTGGAGGAGGAGCAGTGCCCATCCGTACGGGCCACGTCGTCGGTGGTGTTCTCACGAGTGTTGAGGAAGTCGAGCGTGTTGCCCCACATGTCGGAGTACGCCTCGTTGAGCGCACCCGGCTGCCACTGGTAGATCAGGCCGGAGGTGTGCTCGGTGTAGGCGTGGCCCCACTCGTGCGCC
Organism: Nocardioides sp. NPDC058538; assembly: GCF_042719275.1. Lineage (NCBI taxonomy): Bacteria > Bacillati > Actinomycetota > Actinomycetes > Propionibacteriales > Nocardioidaceae > Nocardioides > Nocardioides sp. NPDC058538. The sequence continues at coordinate 39,568 of NZ_JBHXNY010000014.1, forward strand.
ACCACGTCGTCGGAGGTGACCCCGGAGCAGTAGTTGGTGGTCGCGCCGTTCCAGTTGGCGTTCGGGCACGAGATCGCCGGGTCGTTGTTGACCGTGACCATCTTCGCGCCGGAGCCGTCGTAGGAGTCGCGGCCGAAGGTGTTCTTGAAGAGCCAGTAGGACTCGCCGGTGGTGGCGACCTCGTTCTGCTGGTCCTGGTCGAGGGTGCCCGGGAAAGCGTCGTTCTCGACCCAGACGGTCGCGTCGTCGCTGGTGTCGGGCGTGTTGTGCTTCTCGACCAGCTCTCGCTCGTTCGCCGAGTGGATCATCGAGTAGCGGTTGACCGGCTTGCCGCTGGCGGCGTCGATCACGACGGTCTCGCGCACGGTGGACCGGTTGGACACCTCGACGACCCAGGCGAGCAGGCTCTTGCCGCTCACGCCCTGGGCGGCGCCCATGCGGTAGATGTTGAGGTCGGCCTTGACGACCTTGACGCCGGCGGTGTCGACCTTGCTGTCGGCGTGGGACTCGGCCGGCTTCGACTCAACCAGCTCGAGCGCCTTGGCGCTGGCTTTCTCCTTCGACCACTTCGGGGTCGTGCCGAGGTCGAGGTTCGGGGCGGCGAAACCGTTGACCGAGGTCAGGTCGCCGGCCTTGTCGACGTGGGCCTTCAGGACGCCGCCGAAGACCGGCACGTCGTTGTAGGCCTGCTCGAACTCGACCGTCCAGCCGGCCGGGGTGGTGCTGACCGTCGACTGGTCGAGCTGGTCGGCCTCGGCGCCGAAGACCGGCGCGTACTTGTCGAGATATTCGCGTGCCTTCGCGGCCGCCTCCGACTTGCTGTCAGCGGTGACGCCGGGCAGCAGGTCGCCCTTGGTGGACGCGTAGCCGATCAGGCCGGTGGCGCCCTCCTTCTTGAGCGTGACGGTCTGATCGGCCGCGGCCTTCAGCTGGTCGATGCCGCTGGGATCCGGTTCCGCGGCGAAGGCGGCGATCGGTGTGGCCACCAGGCCTGCCGCGACGAGCGCAAGGCTGATTCCTTGCTTTCCGAGCTTCACGGGTTGCTCCTCTCGGGGTTCCGCCGCGTCGAGTCGCGGCGATTTCGCATCGTAGAGAGATTTGCGATGAAGAAGGGTGCAAACGCGAAACACGAGTCCGAAACGATTCGCCCTCGGGAGATTCTCAGTGGGAGGTCCTCAGGGGAGATCTAAGGTAGTTTCCCGATGTGCGGGCCTACCTCAGGCGCAGATTCTCGAGGGGTGCCCTTGGAGATCATCCCGCCTTTGTACGCCGCCGGCCTGCCGTGCCACGGAGACGACTCTGCGTTGTGGTTCTCAGAGTCCCCCGCCGCCCTCGAGGTGGCGAAAGATCGCTGCCTCGACTGCCCGGTGATGCGTGAGTGTCTCTCCGGTGCTCTGGCCCGCTCCGAACCCTGGGGCGTCTGGGGCGGAGAGATCGTCGAACGCGGCCAGGTGGTCACCCACAAGCGTGGCCGCGGCCGACCCCGACGCCAGGCCGCCTAGGCGTGCGCTGACTCCAGGCCCAGGCTGTCGGCGAGCTTCGCGACCTGGGCGGGGGCGGCGTACGCCTCGATCTCGGTGATCCGCCCGTCGACCACGGTGAACGCCATGACGCTGTAGAGCTTCCCGTGGAAGGTGACCGCGACGCCGGCAGCGCCGTTGACGAGGGCGGAGTGGGTGACGCGGTCGGCGTGGGCGTACATGACGGCGTTGCCCGCGACCTTCTGCGCGCCGCGGTATGTCGTGATCCCGGAGCCGAGATCGGCGTGCAGGACGACGTCGGGGTGGAGCGCACCGATCAGCCGGTCCAGGTCGCCGTCCTGGGCGGCTGCGAAGAACGCGTCGACGACCTCGCGCTGCGCGCTGACATCGGCTTGCGGCGTCCGGCCGCGCACCCTGCGCCGCGCGCGGCTCGCGAGCTGACGGGTCGAGTCCGAAGACCGGTCGAGCATCGTCGCGATCTCGTCGAACGGCACGGCGAAGAGATCATGGAGTACGAAGGCAAGCCGCTCGTCCGGGGAGAGCTGGTCGAGCACGACGAGGAGGGCGATGCTGACCGAGTCGGCGAGCATCGCGCGCTCGGCCGGGTCCTGGGTGCCCATGTGCAGGTTGCCAGTGTCGTCGAGGACGACCGTGGGGTCCGGCAGCCGGCTCCCGAGCGGCTCGGCATCGAGGGACAGCTCGCTGCGGGTCTTGCGTGAGCGGAGCATGTTGAGCGAGACCCGTGCCACCACGGTCGTCAGCCAGCCGCCGATGTTGTCGATCTCGTCGGCGTCGCTCCGGCTCAGCCGGAGCCAGGCGTCCTGGACGGCGTCCTCGGCCTCGGAGGTCGATCCGAGCATCCGGTAGGCCACTCCGAACAGGTGCCGCCGCTCCTCCTCGAAACGCTCGGCCAGCCACTCCTGCTGCATCGTTCTCTCCTGGTTCTCGAGGCCTGTGGGGTCTTCTCGCCCCTAGACTCGACACGTGAAGCAGACCAGATGTGACCGATCCGGTGAAAGAATTTTTCTTTCTCGGACCCGTCACATCCGTCCGCCCCACCGGGTCAGGGATGGCATGAGCAACCGAATGAAGAACCCCGCAGAAGTCATCCCCCAGGCATTCAAGGGCATCGGCAACCTCCTGGCCGCCGTGGCCGAGGGTGGCCTTCCCGAGACGACGACCGAGCTCGTCGCGATCCGGGTGAGCCAGCTCAACGGCTGCGCCGCCTGCCTCCAAGGTCATGCCGTACGTCTCGCCGACGTCGGCCTGCCGATCGAGAAGGTCGTCGGCCTGGCGGCCTTCCGCGAGTCGCCCTTCTTCGACGAGGCCGAGAAGGCGGCCCTCGCCCTGGCCGATGCCCTCACCCGCCTCGCCGACTCCGAGGACGCTGTCCCCGACGAGCTCTGGCGTGAGGTCACCAAGCACTACGACGAGAAGCAGACCGCCGCGCTGATCGTATGCATCGCCACCCACAACCTCTTCAACCGAATCAACGTGACAGTGAGAGAAGACGCGGAGCGCCCGTTCTGGACCCGCTGACCCCCCGAGAAGTCAGTTCGACTCTTCGGTGTCAGAAATCGACGTCTCGGCGGGTGGGTCAGGCCAGGGCGGCGGAGACGACCGCTTTGGCCTCATCCTGGACCTTTGCCAGGTGGGCGGGGCCTTGGAAGGACTCGGCGTAGATCTTGTAGACGTCTTCCGTCCCGCTCGGGCGGGCGGCGAACCAGGCAGACTCGGTGGTCACCTTCAGGCCGCCGATGGCCGCACCGTTGCCCGGCGCCTCGGTGAGCTTGGCGGTGATCTCCTCACCGGCCAGGCTCGTCGCGGTCACGGCTTCGGGGGAGAGGCCGGCGAGCTTCGCCTTCTCCTCGCGCGAGGCGGGGGCGTCGATCCGGGCGTACGCCGGCTCGCCGTGCTCGCCGACCAGCTCGGCGTAGCGCTGGGAAGGCGTCTTCCCGGTGCGCGCCAGGATCTCGGAGGCGAGCAGAGCGAGGATGATGCCGTCCTTGTCGGTGGTCCACACGGTGCCGTCGAAACGCAGGAACGAGGCGCCCGCGGACTCCTCGCCGCCGAAGCCGAACGAGCCGTCGATCAGCCCCGGCACGAACCACTTGAACCCGACCGGCACCTCGACCAGCGGCTTGTCGAGCGCACCGGCGACCCGGTCGATCATCGAGGAGGAGACCAGGGTCTTGCCGATGCGCGCGGTCGCCGGCCAGTCGGGACGCGCGCCGCCGAAGAGGTGGTCGATCGCGACCGCGAGAAAGTGGTTGGGGTTCATCAGCCCGGCGTCGCGGGTGACGATCCCGTGCCGGTCGGAGTCGGCGTCGTTGCCGGTGGCGATGTCGAACTCCGGGGTGCTCTCCACGAAGCGCACCAGCTCGGCCATCGCGCTGGGGGAGGAGCAGTCCATCCGGATCTTGCCGTCCCAGTCCAGCGGCATGAAGCGCCAGGTCGGGTCGACCAGCTCGTTGACCACGTTGAGGTCGATCTTGTGCCGCTCGGCGATCTCGCCCCAGTAGGCGACCGAGGCCCCGCCCAGCGGATCGGCGGCGATCTTCACCCCGGCATTGCGGATGGCGGCCAGGTCGACCACGTTGGGCAGGTCGTCGATGTAGGAGCCCAGGAAGTCGTACGCCTCGGCTCGTCGCTTCGCAGCGGCGAACGGCACCCGCTTGACGCCGGAGAGCCCGGCGCGGATCAGCTCGTTGGCACGGGCGGCGATGACCTTGGTGGCATCGGAGTCGGCGGGACCGCCGTGGGGCGGGTTGTACTTGAAGCCGCCGTCGGACGGCGGGTTGTGGGACGGGGTCACGACGATCCCGTCGGCCAGGCCAGAGCCCGACAGGCGGCCGGCGTTCGCCCGAAGGATCGCGTGTGAGATCGCCGGCGTCGGCGTGTAGCCGTCGCGGTCGTCCACCAGGACGCGTACGTCATTGGCGACCAGCACCTCCAGCGCGCTCGCCCACGCGGGCTCGGAGAGGCCGTGGGTGTCGCGTCCGATGAACAGCGGCCCATCGATTCCCTGCGAGGTCCGGTAGTCGACGATCGCCTGGGTCGTGGCCAGGATGTGCGTCTCGTTGAAGGCTGACTTGAGCGAGGACCCGCGATGCCCCGAGGTGCCGAAGACGACCTGCTGCGCCGGATCGTCCGGGTCCGGCTGCAGGTTGTAGTAGGAGGCGACCAGGTGAGGTACGTCGACCAGGTCGGCGGGCGTAGCGAGCGTTCCAGCGCGTGGGTCAGCCATGTGCCCCATCATGCCTACTGCCCCGTAATGTTCTCCCCATGCCCCTCGTCACCACCGAAATCAACGACGGCATCGCCCAGGTGCGTCTCAACCGCCCGGACAAGCTCAACGCGCTGACCCTCGAGCTGCTCCGGGAGCTGGTCGACACCGCCAAGGAGCTCGGCAAGAACCACGACCTGCGCGCGGTGGTCATCGCCGGTGAGGGGGACGCGTTCACCGCCGGTCTCGACTTCGCCTCGGTCCTGCGCGACCCGAAGAAGATCGTCGGCGCGTTCATGCCCGTGCCCTTCCGTGGCACCAACCTCTTCCAGGAGTCGGTGTGGGCCTGGCGCCGGCTGCCGGTCCCGGTGATCGCGGCCGTCCACGGTCACTGCCTCGGCGGCGGCGTACAGATCGCGCTCGGCGCCGACTTCCGCATCGCCGAGCCCGACTCGCAGTGGTCGATCCTCGAGGGCAAGTGGGGCATCATCCCCGACATGACCGGCATCCGGTCGCTCTCCGAGGTCGTCGGCATCGACACCGCCAAGAAGCTCACCATGACCGCCGAGCAGTTCTCCGGCGAACGCGCCTACGAGCTGGGCCTGGTCACCGAGCTCTCCGCCGACCCGGTCGCCACCGCGACCGCCTTCGCCCGCAAGCTCTCCGAGCGTTCCCCCGACCAGCTCGCCGCCGCCAAGCGCCTCTTCAACGACACCTGGTACGCCCCCATCAAGCGCACCTTCTCTCGCGAGCGCATCGAGCAGCTCCGCCTCCTCTTCGGCGAGAACACCAAGATCGCCCGCGAGGCCGCCTTCAAGCGCGAGAAGCCGACCTACAAGCCCCGCCGCTGACCCGGTTCAGCCGAGGCGTCACCCCCGTCGGTCGAGGCGTCACTGGCGTCGGCCGAGGCGTCACTGGCGTCGGCCGAGGCGTCATCGGCTGCCTTCTCGGCCAGCGGGCGTGACGTCTCGGCCGACGTACCTGACGCCTCGGCCTGCGCGGCCGACGCCTCGGCGTGCTTGCGGCGGCGCTTGATCTCGCCCTGGGCCAGGACGAAGGCGAGGACCACGGGCCAGACGTACTTCAGGTGGTTGGCGACCCACTTGACCCATTCGGGAACCTGTACGTTCGGCAGGTCCGGCCAGGGGATCGACGGCCACGGGATGCTGGGGAGGTCGGGGAGCGGCAGGTCGGGGAGATCCGGCAGGTTCGGGAGCGGGAGGTCGATGTCTGGCAGCGAGATCCGGGCGATGATCCACGCGACGACCATCGCGGCGACGATGCCGCCGACCACGCCCGCGGCGCCGCCGAGGGTCTCGATGAGCGCATACCGCTTGGGATGGTCGATCACCCGGCGTTCGTACGCAGCAGCCCTCGACTCCGGCTCCGGGGTGAGGTCGGTGCCGCCGATGCCGGCCATCCCGGCGAGGTCCTCGCCAGGCTCGAAGTAGGTCGCGCGACGCGGCGTACCGAGCCCGGAGTGGATCACGAGCAGGCTCCCGTGCTCCTTGCTCTCCAACCGGGCCCGGTCGTCGGAGGTCTTCCGGGTGAGGACCTCCTCGCCGTCGACGGTCCACACGAACCTACGGACGATCTCTCCGGTCACCTCGAGGTGGTGGGTGTGCCCGGAGATCGTCCGCGACCAGATCTGGACCTTCTTGCTCACCCTGGTGAATCTAGGATCCGAGACACCTCGAGGACATCGGCCGGAGGTAGCGACCGGGGTCAGACTTTGGTCTGTGCCTCAGGGATAGGCGATGCCGGTGGTCTGCTCGGAGAGCTCCCACAGGGCCCGCGCCGCCTCGGGGTCGCGCGCGAGGCGCGAGGCGTTGACCGGCTTCGGCACGCCGCGACCCTCGAAGGCGTCGCTCGGCCCGATGTACGTCCCGGGCTCCAGCCCGGGGAAGGTCGCCGCCATCAGGGCCGGCCAGGCGCCCGCCTCCGGGGTCTGCGCCATCGCCCGAACGGCGGCCTCGCCGATGCTCGCGATCGGCGCGAACATGGTCCGGGAAGCGCCGTTGGCCATGAGGTGGGTCGAGGCGAGCCCCGGGTGGGCGGCGTACGCACCGACCGGCAGTCCCGCCTTCTCCAAGCGCCGCTGGAGCTCGAAGGTGAAGAGCAGGTTCGCGAGCTTCGACTGGGAGTAGACGCCCCACGGCGAATAGCGCCCGACCTGCACCGTCGGGAACCCGAGCGGCGCCTTGCGGGCCGCCTTGTGCGCCACGCTCGCCATGGTCACGATGCGCCCCTCGCCGCTCTCGGCCAGCGGCTCGAGCAGCAGCCCGGTCAGCAGGAACGGCCCGAAGTGGTTGGTCGCCATCTGCAGGTCGAGGTCGTCCGCGGTCCGCGACTGTGGCGTCGCCATCACACCGGCGTTGTTGACCAGCAGGTGCAGCGGTCCGCCGCCGTCGAAGGTCGCCGCCGCGATCGCCTCGGCCCCCGCCCGCACCGCCTGGAGCGAGGAGAGATCGAGCGCGACCCGGTCGAGGCTGGCGCCCGGAACCTCTTCGGTCAGTGCCTCCGCCGCCGCGTCGAGCTTCTCCCAGGACCGCCCCGCCAGGATCACCCGTGCCCCGGCAGCCGCGAGGCCGCGCGCGACGAAGTAGCCGATCCCGCCCAGCGTAGGTCCGGTCACCACGGCGTTCTTGCCGGTCAGGTCAGGAATATCGGAGATCGTCCACGGCATGCGGCCACACTAGGCGGCTGGTCAACACATTGGAGGGATTTGACTATGGCCGGATTTGAAGGGCGGCCCGCCCCATCAGCCCAGTCCGCCCAGTGCGAGCCCGCCGGCGATCGCGAGCATCATGCACCCGATGAGACTGTCGAGCACCTGCCAGGCACGTCGGCTGGCGAGCAGCGGCGCGAGGAGCCGAGCGCCGTAGCCGAGACCGGCGAACCAGATGATGCTGGCCAGGCAGCCGCCGATGGCGAACCCCCATCGCGCCGAGCCGTACGTCGCCGCGATCGACCCGTGGAGCACAAGTGTGTCGATGTAAACATGCGGGTTGAGCCAGGTGAAGGCGGCCGCCTTGGCGATCACGCGGGGGAGCGTCTCGCGGGGCGCATCCGCAGCATCCATCCCCGAGGGCCGCAGCGCCCGCCGGAACGACCCGATGCCGTACCAACCGAGGAACACGACCCCGAACCAGCGCAGCACCTCCACCGCCCACCCGGCGCTCTCGACGACAGCCCCCATCCCGGCTACACCGGCACAGATGAGAACCAGGTCGGAGACCGCACACACCGCCACCACGGCGAGCACGTGCGAGCGCAGGATGCCCTGCCGCAGGACGTACGCGTTCTGGGACCCGATCGCGATGATGAGGCTGAGTCCGGTGAGGAGCCCGGCGAGGCTGGCGTTGATCACACCAGCGACGCTAAGCCGCCACGCGTCTACAGACCAGCGAAAGAATCTAACCGAAGATGAGTCACACTTAAGATATGCCCGCCCTCGACCCGACCCAGCTCGAGACCCTCGTCGTGATCGCCGAGGAAGGCACCTTCGACGCCGCGGCGAGACGCCTCCACATCACCCCGAGCGCCGTCAGCCAGCGGATCCGGGCGCTCGAGCGCGCGGCCGGGCAGGTGCTGGTGCGGCGTACGACTCCCTGCACTCCCACCGAGGCCGGCGAGCCGCTGATCAGGCACGGCCGACAGCTCCGCCTGCTGCTCGACGAGGCCGCCGCGAGCCTGAGCGCCGGCGACAGCAGCGACGACACCGTCGTCAACCTCTCGGTCGTGGTCAACGCGGACACCCTCGCGACCTGGTTCCGTCCGGTGCTCGACGAGGTGGCGACCTGGGACCGGACGGCGCTGCGGATCACCGTGGAGGACCAGGGCTACTCGGCCGACGCGCTGCGGCGTGGCGAGGTTCTGGCGGCCGTCACCAGCGAGCCCAAGCCGGTCCAGGGCTGCACGGTCGAGCCGCTCGGCCGGCTCCGCTACACCCCCGGTGCGGCCCCGGTGCTGATCGAGCGCCACCGCAAGGGCCGAGGCGTCGACTGGGGCGCGATCCCGATGATCGTCTTCAACGAGAAGGACCATCTCCAGGACGAGGTGCTGGCCGCACACGGCGCGACCCGGCCGCCGGTCGTCCACCGAGTCCCGAGCAGCCACGACTTCCACGAGGCCATCAGGCGCGGCCTCGGCTGGGGGATGCTCCTCGACGCCCAGGCCGAGGCCGACCTCGAGTCAGGCGCGACGGTCCCGCTCCCGGGCGCGAAGCCGATCGACATCCAGCTCTTCTGGCAGCGCTGGCGCCTCGACTCGATCGCGCTCGACGACCTGAGCGAAGCCGTACGCCGCGCCGCCCGCGACCAGCTACGCCCGACGCGCCGTCGCTGACCGGGTCAGCCCCGGCCGCCGGGGTGCCCGGAGCCGAACTGCTGACCGTGAGGGGCGCCGTGCACGGGCTGGCCGGCCGGCGGGTAGTTGCCCTGCGGCGGAGGGCCAGGAGGGTAAGCACCCTGGGGGCCGCCGCCGTAGGGGCCGGGCTCGTACTGGCGGTGCTCGACGGCGGTGGTGTGCTGGGACCGGTTCACCGACAGCAGCACGCCGATCACGATCGCGAGGCCGCCGGCGATCACGAAGATCCAGCCCAGCGGCTCGCTGGCGATCGCATTGGCGAGCTCGTCGGGCAGATCCACGGCGCTGGTGAGCAGGATGAGTCCGAGGACCAGCAGGATGATCCCTAGGCCGATGGTCATGGCAGAACTCCAGAGGTTGGGGGTGGCGCGCCACGCTACCCAGCCGGTTCAGGCCCCCATACCGTCCCCCGCATCACGGCCTGCCGCAGATCAGGCCGTACGCCGCGCCCCCGCCACCCCGCGAGCCGCGACCCCGAGCAACACCAGCAGGAGCGCGCCGAAGGCGAGCATGGCGGGTTCGGTCGCGACGAACTGCACCAGGATCCCCAGCAGCACCACCGGCACCGTGATCCCGAGATAGGCCATCAGGAAGAGCCCGGCCAGCGCCTCGCCACGGCTGTTCGCCGGCGCCACCGAGATCACGGTGGCGACCGCGGCCTTGAACGACATCCCCGACCCGGCCCCGGTGACGACGGCCCCGACGACCAGCACCCAGAACGTGCCGGACAGCAGGGCGCCGACGACCAGGAGCAGTCCGGCGGTCAGCGCGACCAGCCCCGTGGCGTACAGCCGATGGCGAGGCCAGCGCCCGGCCAGCACCTGGAAGAGCGCCGCGGCCCCGAAGATGGAGAACCCGACCATGCCCGCGACGGCGTGCGAGCGCATGCCCAGATCCTCGGCGAGGAACGACGGCACCAGCGAGGTGAAGAAGCCGAACATCGCGAACGCCACGAAGCTCGCCATCCCCGCGGCGAAGTAGGCGCCGCGCGCGTCGGCCGGCACCCGCACCCGCTGCGGCCGGTAGGTCCACCCCGGCTGGTCGGTGTCGACCGTCTCCGGCGCCGCCACGACCGCGAGCAGCCCGAGCACCATGAGGAACGCGAAGACCGCGTACGGCGTGTAGAGCGGTCGCGGCGCCCACTCGGCAAGCGCGCCCGCGACCAGCGGGCCCAGCCCCAGCCCGCCGATGTTGGCCGCGGTCGCGACCACCTCGGCCCGGGTCGCCGGAGCCTCCGGCCGGCTGCGCCGGTGCAGCTCGGCGAGATGGGCCGTCGCGGTCGCGGTCAGCATCCCGACACCCAGCCCGGACAGCAGCCGCGCCAGCAGCAGCCAGCCCAGCTCATGGGTCGAGAGGAAGATCAGCGCGGAGAGCACGTTGAGCAGCACCGCCGGCGCCACCACCCGCCGCCGCCCGAACCGGTCCGAGAGGTGACCGGCGAGGAAGAGCGAGATCGCCACCCCCGCGCCGTACGTCGCGAACACCACCGTGATCACGAACGAGCTCCAGCCCTGCTCCTCGACGTAGAAGACGTAGAGCGGCGCCGGCGCGGCCGCGAAGCCCATCGTCACCGCGAACAGGAACGCCACCGACCAGAACCCGCGAGTGTGATGCGCGGAGTTCGTACGCAGCAGCCGGGTCTCGGTCACAGAGGTCACGTGACTCATCAACCACCGAGCGTGCCCGACTCATTCCGCCAGACGCACCGCGGCCCGCCCGGAGGACCGGGCGGGCCGTAGCGTACGAGCGGATCAGCCTCAGAAGGCGGACTCGGGCAGATCCATGATCGAGTTGTCGATCGCCTCGGCGATCGCCCGCTCAGCGGTGAGCTTCGGCAGGTTGTAGGAGGCGAAGAACTTCGCGGCGGCGACCTTGCCGGTGTAGAAGTCCGTGTCCTTGCCCGGGTCACCCGCGAGGGCGGCGAGGGCGATCTCGGCCTGGCGCAGCAGCAGCCACGCGACCACGACGTCGCCGACGGCGAGCAGCAGGCGCGAGGTGTTCTGGGCGACCTTGTAGATGTTGGTGATCTCCTCCTGGGAGGCCATCAGGTCGTTGAACATGTGCCCGACGATCGCGTTGACATCCTCGAGCGCGGTCCCGAGCAGAGCACGCGACTCCTTGAGCTCGGCGGAGCCCTCGTTGTCGAGGAAGGCCTGGATCTCGCCGGCGATCTGGCCGAGCGCGGCGCCCTGGTTCTTCACGATCTTGCGGAAGAAGAAGTCCTGGCCCTGGATCGCGGTGGTGCCCTCGTAGATCGAGTCGATCTTGGCGTCGCGGACGTACTGCTCGATCGGGTACTCCTGGAGGAAGCCCGACCCACCGAAGGTCTGGAGCGACTCGGTGCCGAGCAGCACCCAGGCGCGCTCGGAGCCGTAGCCCTTGACGATCGGCAGCAGCAGGTCGTTGACCGCAGCGGCCAGCTTGTTCTCGTCGGAGCCGTCCTCGGTGAGGACGACCTTCTCCTGCCACGCGGTCGTGTAGTAGACCAGCGCGCGCATGCCCTCGGCGAACGACTTCTGCACCAGCAGCGAGCGGCGTACGTCGGGGTGGTGGGTGATCGTGACGCGCGGGTCCGTCTTCGCGGCAGCGACGAGGTCGGCGCCCTGGACGCGGGTCTTGGCATACTCGAGAGCGTTCAGGTAGCCGGTCGAGAGGGTCGCGATCGCCTTGGTGCCGACCATCATCCGAGCGTTCTCGATGACGTCGAACATCTGGCGGATGCCGTCGTGAACCTCGCCGAGCAGCCAGCCCTTGGCGGCCTCGCCGCCGCCGACCTGCGGGTCACCGAAGGTGAGCTCGCAGGTGTTGGACACCTTGATGCCCATCTTGTGCTCGACGTTGGTGACGTACGCACCGTTGCGCTCGCCGGTGAGCTCACCGGTCTCGTGGTCGAAGTGGTACTTCGGCACGAGGAAGAGGGAGAGGCCCTTGGTGCCCGGGCCGCCGACGCCCTCGACGCCCTTCGGGCGGGCGAGGACGAGGTGCATGATGTTCTCCTGCAGGTCCGACTCGGCGCTGGTGATGAAGCGCTTGACGCCGGTGATGTTCCAGGAGCCGTCCTCGTTGGGCGTGGCGAAGGTCTTGCCGGCGCCGACGTCGGAGCCTGCGTCGGGCTCGGTCAGCACCATCGTGGAGCCCCAGAGGCGCTCGACCATGATCTTGGCGATCTGCTTGTCGCGGTCGTTGCCGTTCTCGTAGACGACCTTCGAGAAGAACGGGCCGGCGGCGTACATCCAGATCGCCGGGTTGGCACCGAGCAGCATCTCGGCGGTCGCCCACACGAGCGAGTTCGGGGCCACCTGGCCGCCGATCTCCTCGGGAGTGTGCAGGCTCCAGAAGCCCGACTCCATCCACGCGTCGTACGACTTCTTGAACGCGGCCGGGACCGGCGCGGTGTTCGTCTTGGGGTCGAAGACCGGCGGGTTGCGGTCGGCCTCGACGAACGACTCGGCGAGATCCTCGCGCGAGAGGCGCTCGACCTCCGCGAGGATCTCCTTCGCGGTGTCGACGTCCAGGTCCGCGAAGGGACCGGTGCCGAGCACCTTGTCGGTGCCGAAGACCTCGAACAGGTTGAACTCGATGTCGCGGAGATTGCTCTTGTAGTGGCTCACTGATCCACCTTCATAACCTTTGTCGGATTTACCAGTTGCGGGAGCGCCGGTCGGCACGCACTACTGGCGGGTAACATTAAGAATAGGCTGGCTCTCAAGGGGTGGCAAGCCCGGGTCTACTCATGAGTAGGGGTCTTGCTCACATTTGCTAGCACTGGACGGTAGAACACGTTTCAGTTTCGGCGTACGATCTGCCGCATGATCTCCTCCGACGCCATCACCTGGAACGCCCCTGACGACGAACACCCCGCACGTACGGCCGGGCAGCGCTCCTATGCCGCCGTCGCCAAGGGCGATCTCGACGAGTGGCTGACGATCTACGCCGAGGACTGCGTGCTCGAGGACCCTGTCGGGCCGTCGATGTTCGACCCCGAGGGCAAGGGCCACCACGGTCACGAGGGGCTCAAGGCCTTCTGGGAGAAGGCCATCGCCTCGGTCCACACCTTCGAGTTCGAGATCAACGACTCCTTCGCCAACCCCGAGGGCAACACCTGCGCCAACATCGGCCGCATCAAGACGAGCTTCCCCGACGGCAGCTACACCACCACCGACCTGATCATGGTCTACACCGTCAACGACGAGGGCCGCATCAAGTCCATGAAGGCCTTCTGGGAGCCCGAGCGCACGATGGCGAGCTTTACCGCGGCGGGCTGAGCGTACGAGTGGGCGAAAGCGGTAGCCGATCCAGTCCAGAACCTGCCACTTTCGCCCACTCGCAGGATTGATCAGATCGTCGGATAGGCGGTGCCCACCGGCGGGTACGACTGCAGACCGCCGATGGTCACGCAGGAGTACGTGGCGCCGGCCCCGGGCTCGGGCGCGCAACGGTCCTTTCCGGACTGGCCTCTGACGACATCGGCGTCGGCGCCGCCGACAAGCTGATCCCGGTCGTCCCCGCCGAAGATGCGGTCGCGCCCTTCACCACCCGCGATCGAGTCGCGTCCGATGCCGCCGACCACGTAGTCGCTGCCGCCGTAACCCTTGATCCAGTCCGGCCCGCTGCCACCGTAGAGACCGTCGTTGCCCGACTGGCCGCTGATGCTGTCGGGCCCGGTCCCGCCGTACGCCTGGTCGGCGCCGCTGCCGCTGTAGACGCCATCGCTGCCGCTGCCGCCGTAGAGTCGGTCGTCGCCGCTGTCGCCGTGGACGTAATCGTTGCCGAGACCTCCGGACACGGCATCGCTCCCGGCCGAGCCGAAGACGTTGTCGGATCCGCCTTCGCCATAGACGCGGTCGTTGCCTCCCTGGCCCTCGATGAGGTCGTTGCCGTCGCCACCGTAAAGCGTGTCCCCGGCGTCGGTCCCGCTGGCCGAGGAGATGCCTGGGGCGTAATGGCCATGGATTCGGTCATTGCTGCCGAGCCCCCAGATGACGTCCGAACCGGAGCCTCCGCGGAGATCGTCTCCTCCGGACGTGCCGTGGATCCGGTCGTTGCCCGATCCGCCGTCGGCCTGGCGGGACCAGATCTCATCGTTGCCGCCCTGCCCGAAGACGTAGTACGCCGCCCTGATCTTGTCGTCGCCCTCGCCGCCGCAGACGACGTCGTTGGAGTCGGCGTGGATGGTGTCATTGCCCGGCGTGCCGAGGATGACGTCCTCGAAGGAGGAGGTCTGGGGCTGCTGGCCCCGGTTCATGTCGATGGTGACCGTGGAGCCGCCGCAGGTCGAGGCTGCGGTGCCGGGGCCGGCGGTCACAAGAATCGCCGGGATGATCAGGAGCGATGCGGCGCCGACGAGGGGGATAGAGGTACGCACGGCGCACACCGTAGTGGGTATGGCGTATTCGCGCGCGGGCAATTCGCCGGTTCGTGCACATTCCCACCAAGGTGGGGTTCGGTGACCGCGAGAGCGCTGTTCAGCTGCCACATTCCCGCCATAGCGGGAAGGTGCTCCGCTCCAGGTCCCGGCCCGCGCTCACGCCACCGCGTGCTCGGCGATCCACTCGACCAGGGGACGCACGGCTCGCCAGTCCTTCTTCACCTCGCCGACGAGGTCGGGGGTGTGGATGATCGGCTCGAAGCCGATGGTGCGGCCGAGGTGGATCGACTTGTGGCGGAGGAGCTCGATCTTGGGGTGGTCCTTGTCGAAGCCGCGCGGGGCGGTCTTGAGGCGGTCGCCGGTGACCTCGTAGCCCTTCTTCTCTGCGACTGCGAGGCGTTTCTCCAGGTCAGCGCCGTAGTGGTCGTGGACGATGGCGTCGCGGAAGGCGGCCAGGCGGGGCGGCTCGAACCAGTAGCAGCCGCCACCGGTGCGGATGCCGCGGGGCGAGACCTCGACGTGGTAGCCGGTCTGCGGCGCCACCGCCACGAAGGCTCCCTGGTGGGTCTTGTAGGGGAGCTTGTCCTTTGAGAAACGTACGTCGCGGTAGGGCCGGAAGATCTTGGCGCTGCCGAACTCCTCGGCGAGCTCGTCGGTGAGCGCCTTCATCGGCGCGTGCACCGACTCCTTGTAGATGTGCTTGTGGGCTTCCCAGAACGACTTGGTGTTGTCGACCTCGAGGTCGTCGTAGAAGTCGAGCGCTGCAACGGGGAAACCTTCGAAAGCCACGTACGCAGCCTATCGACGTCCGCGCGACGCCGGATCAGACGGCGGGGATCTGGATGCCGTCGGCCACCCGGCGGGCGTGCTCGGCCATGGCGCGGGCGATGTTGGCGGACTCGCCGAGGTGGCGGCACGGGTCGAGCAGGTCGGCGATCTCGCTGCGGGTGAAGTGCTCCGAGACCTCGGGCGAATCGGCGAGGAGCGAGGCGAAGTCGATGTCGTCGACCGCGGAGCGCTGGGCGAGCTCGAAGACGACGTCGTGGGCGACCTGGCGGCCGATGCGCTCGCCGAGCTCGAGCATCAGCGACTCGGAGCCGATCAGCCCGCCGGAGAGGGCCAGGTTGGCGCGCATCCGGTCTTCGTCGAAGGTCAGCCCGGTGAAGATGACCACGAGCCGGGCCAGGACATCGCCGGCGAGCCGCGAGGCCTGCGCGACCGCGTCCTCGAGGATGCCGGTCATCGCGCCGTTGGCCTCGTGGTCGTGGAGCATCGACTCCATCGCCGGGGCGACGAGCCCGCGCAGCTGGGTGGCGGCGGTGATCACGTCCAACGTCAGCTGCGGGTTGCGCTTGTGGGGCATCGTCGAGGAGCCGATGGTGCCCTCGGGGATCGGCTCGAAGGCCTCCCCGAACTCGGGCTGCATCATCGAGTAGACGTCCTTGCCGATCTTGCCGGCGGTGCCACCGAGCATCCCCAGGATCGAGACCCACTCGACCATGCCGTCGTTGATCGCGCGCGAGGGGACCGGCATCGAGCCCATGTCGAGCCGGGAGGCCGTCTCGGTCTCGATGGCGCGGGCGTGGGAGCCGAAGGAGGCCATGGTGCCGGCGGCGCCGCCCATGAGCAGCCGGAAGACCCGGTCCTCGACCGAGCGGAGCCGGTCGACGTGGGCGGCGATCTCATCGATCCAGATGGCGACCTTGAAACCGAAGGTGATCGGGACCGCGTGCTGGGAGTGTGTGCGCCCCGGCATCGGCACCTCGGCGCCGGCCTCGGCGACCTTCGACAGCGAGCGCAGCAGGTCGCCGAGCAGATCGAGGATCTTGTCGTGTGCCTGGCGCAGCAGGATCAGGTCCGCGGTCTGGGTGATGTTCTGCGTGGTGGCGCCCCAGTGGACCCAGCCGCCGTGCTTCGCGCCGACGACCCGGCAGAGCTCCTCGACCAGCGGGGTCAGCGGGTGGCTGTGCTCGGCGGTGGCCTTCTCGATCCGGTCCAGGTCGAGCTTGTCCAGATCGGCGGCCTCGGCGATCGCCTCGCCGGCCTCGGCGGGGATCACCTTCACGGCCGCTTCGGCGCCGGCGAGGGCCGCCTCGACGTCGAGTCGCGCCTGCAGGCGTGCCTCGTAGGTGAAGAGATCTCCGATGCCGTGGTCGGGGACTCGTCCGTCGGTGAATCGGCTGCTCGAGCCCGCGGGCATGTCGAGTGATCCTTTACGTGTCGTTCACACAATGATTGGAAAACAGAAACCCAATCTTAATGGACGCAAGTAGCAAACACCCGCGATCGTGTGCTGCGTCACTTGGATCGTGCAAGTGAACTGAAACTGGCCGTGCCGAAAGGCACGGCCGGAATCATTGGAGCGGACGACGAGATTCGAACTCGCGACATCAACCTTGGGAAGGTTGCGCTCTACCAACTGAGCTACGTCCGCAGGTGCGACCAGGATGTTACCCCACACACCCAGCCAGGTGTGAAACCGGTTCAGGAAAGTCGTGTCATCTGGGGATAGCGGGCCGACAGCCCGTCGCCGGCGGGGCCGCGGAGCATGCGGCGTACGGCCCAGGGGAGTGCTCGAGCAGCGAGTCGCCGGACCTCGCGGATCGGGCCACCCACGCTCGCTTCCTCGATGACGACCAGCGGTTTCGGGGTGGGCAGGTGGTGGCGTACGCCGAGGGTGTCGAGGACCTTGATCGCCATCAGCTGGTGGCCCGGGGCTCCCAGGAAGCCGTGGCCGTCCCAGTAGCCCGCGTCGTCGTACTCGCTCATCCGCCAGAAGTCGACCAGCGTGGCCCCGCGCCGCTGCGCGATCTCGCGCACGGCCTCGTTGTAGACCGCGAAGCGTCCGCGGAGGAGTCGCCCGACGGTGGACGCTCGCGCGCCATAGGCGGTGAAGACCACCACCTTCGCGCCGGTCTCGACGAGCTCGCCGATCGCCGACTCGTAGGTCACGAGCAGGGCGTCGATGTCGACGTGCGGCCACATCAGGTCGACCGATCCGCCGTAGATCGTCACCACGTCCGGCTCGAGCGCGATCGCCGCTGCGACCTGCTCCTTGACGATCCGGTCGATCCCGCGGCCGCGGACGGCGAGGTTGGCGTAGCTGAACTCGGGGGTCCGCTCGGCCATCACCTCGGCGACCCGATCGGCCCAGCCGCGTACGCCGTTCGGGCGACGTGCGTCGGTGTCGCCGACGCCTTCGGTGAAGGAGTCGCCGAGCGCGACGTACCGGCGATAGCCGCCGGGGATCAGCGCATCCAGTGCCATGGCTCTGATTCAACCGGATTTGGACTAGATTTGCCCCGTGCTGCTCAGCGACAAGGACATCCTGACCGAGATCCACGACGGAAGGATCGTCATCGACCCCTGGGACGAGTCGATGCTGCAGCCGTCGTCCGTCGACGTACGTCTGGACCGGTTCTTCCGGGTCTTCGACAACCACAAGTACGCCACGATCGACCCGGCCGTGGACCAGTCCGAGCTCACCCGGCAGATCGAGACCGAGGGTGACGAGCCGTTCATCCTGCACCCGGGCGAGTTCGTGCTCGGGTCGACGTACGAGACCGTCAGCCTGCCCGACGACATCGCGGCGCGCGTGGAAGGCAAGAGTTCGCTGGGGCGTCTCGGGCTGCTCACTCACGCCACCGCCGGCTTCGTCGACCCGGGCTTCTCCGGCCATGTGACGCTCGAGCTGGCCAACGTCGCAACCCTGCCGATCAAGCTCTACCCGGGGATGAAGATCGGTCAGTACTGCTTCTTCAGGCTCACCTCGCCGGCTCAGAACCCCTACGGCAGCGAGAAGTACGGGAGCCGCTACCAGGGCCAGCGTGGCCCGACCGCCTCGCGCAGCTTCCAGAGCTTCCACCGCACCAAGATCTGAGCGGCCGGTGGGAGAGGTCTTCGCGGGGCGCTACGAGCTGCTGGAGCCCATCGCGGAGGGAGGGATGGGCGCGGTCTGGCAGGTCCAGGACCGTCGCGAGGGCGACATCAAGGCCGCCAAGCTGCTGCGTCAGCGCGATGCCGCCTCCTTGCTCCGGTTCATCCGCGAGCAGGCCACCCGGATCCACCACCCGCACGTCGTGACCCCGCTCGGCTGGGCCGGCGAGGACGACAACGTGCTGTTCACGATGCCGCTGCTGCGCGGTGGCTCGGTCGCGATGCTGCTGGGCGACTACGGCGCGCTCTCCGAGCAGTGGGTCGTCGCGGTCCTCGACCAGACGCTGGCGGGTCTCGAGGCGGTGCACGCCGCCGGTGTGGTGCACCGCGACGTGAAGCCCGGCAACCTGCTGCTGGAGGTGACCGGCGCGGGCGTCCCGCACGTGCGGCTCTCCGACTTCGGGGTGGCCGTGCCCGCCGACCAGCCGCGGCTCACCGAGGCGAACGTGATGATCGGTACGCCGGGCTACATGGCCCCCGACCAGGGCTTCGACCCCGACCCCCGTGACGACCTCTACGCCACCGCGGTCACCGGTCTGCACCTGCTCACCGGGACGAGGCCGCCGCACGATGCTGCGTACGTGCCACCGACTCCGCTGGGGCGGCTGCTGCTGCGCGCGGTCGGCGAGGATCGCGCCGCCCGGCCGCAGTCCGCGGGGGAGTTCCGGCAGCTGCTTGCCCAAGCCGCGCCCGCGCGGCCGT
Organism: Nocardioides sp. NPDC058538; assembly: GCF_042719275.1. Lineage (NCBI taxonomy): Bacteria > Bacillati > Actinomycetota > Actinomycetes > Propionibacteriales > Nocardioidaceae > Nocardioides > Nocardioides sp. NPDC058538. The sequence continues at coordinate 58,649 of NZ_JBHXNY010000014.1, forward strand.
GGGAGCCCGGCGAGATCGAAGTCTTGGACCAGTACGCCGCCGGGCGCACGTCGCCTCCGCCCCCTCCGCCGCCTCCGTCGACGCCTCGGGACACCCGGGAGAAGACCGCGATCCGGCGTACGAAACAGCACGACGACCGGCCGGTGTGGCCGATCGTCGTGCTGGCGCTCGCCGGAGTCCTGCTGCTGGCGGGCAGTGCGTTCCTGCTGAGCTAGGCGCGCCGCCTCCGGATCAGCAGCACCGCCGCCGCAACGAGCGCGGCGATCCCGAGCCCGGCCCCGCCGATGCCGGCGACCAGCTTGATGGTGTCCTCGGACGCCTCGGCGTCGTCGGTGCCGGTCCCGTTGCTCGCCTCGTTCTTGCCGGAGCCACCCGAGCCGTCCGGGAGCTCGGCGCCGTCGGCTGAGTTCAGGTTGAGGTCGGCGGTCGGCGGCGTGAGGCCGGAGACCTTCTCGTAGTCGGGCTCGCCGGCGCCGTCCTCGCCGACGGTCTCGATGGTGAGGGTGTAGGGCACGTTGATGTTCTCGTCGAGCTGGTACTGCACCCGTACGTAGTGGACACCCGGCAGGCCGGTCGAGGCCTCCGCGTCGGCGTAGTCGAATCGGTTGCGGTAGGCGATGACGTTGGAGAGGGTGCCGGTGCGCCAGGCGTCCGGGCAGTTCTGGAGCAGTCCCGTGGTGCACCAGCTCTCCGGCGACTTGCTGCCGAGGTCGACCGTGGCCTCGCCGCCGAGGGGCCCGATGACGTCGAGCTCCACGCCCGCTCCGAGTCCCCACTCGCGGCGGAGCGCGTCGGTCATCCCGGCATCGAACTGGGCCTGTAGGTGCTGGCCCCAGCCGACAGGGACGCCGATGACCTGGTTCTCACCGGGATTGATGTCGAAGGAGTACGTGCCGTCCTCGAGGATCGGCGCGTTGGCGATCGCGCTGCCCGGGACGATGTCGCTGGTCGGCTCGACCGGCGACAGGTCCGTCCAGGTCGGCTCCTCGGTCTGAGGAGGCAGGGCGTCGAGCGCGGCCGCGCTCACCGGTGGCTCTTCGTAGACCATCAGCTGGACCGGCTTCCCGGCGATCGCACCGGTGTCCTTGCCGCCTGACTTGGTGTCGAAGAACAGCTCGTCGGCGGTGTTGCACGGTGCCTCTGGGTCGGTGTCCGCGCTGTGGGTCGAGCCGAAGATGAGCCGGCTGCCGTCGCCGTGCGTCGTACTCTGCACGACCGCCCGCCGGCACGAGGTGAGGTCGCCGTTCTCGCCCTCGACGCTGATCTGCGCGTTCAGGTTGCTGACCAGATCCTCGGACTCGCCCTCGAAGATCAGGCCGAAGTGCACGGTGGTGCCCGGCGCGGTGCGCTCGAAGCGGTAGTAGCGCTCGCCGGTGGTCTGGATCGTGTCCAGGTACTGTCCCGTCTTCACGACGGGTGCGTCGGCGACGTCCGGGGTGCCCTTCACCGGTGTGCCGGTGAACTCGAACGGCCGCAACGCCCGCTGCGAGGCGCCCGAGATCGACTCGCCGATGCCCTCGGCGTCGTCGGCGTCGTAGTAGGTGCCGTTGCCCTTCTCGGCGATGCACTCCAGCTGCCTGCGGGCCAAACCCTCGACGGAGAGGCCGACGACGTCGATCTGCAGGTCGATGCCCTGCTCGGCGATCGCCTGCGCTGCCGGACAGGGGTCGCCACAGGTCGACTCGCCGTCGGAGACGAGGACGATCGACCGCTTGCCCTCGGCACCGATGTCCTCGGCGGCGCGCTCGAGGGCAACCGGGATCGGGGTCTCGCCATAGGGTTTGTAGCCGCTCACCGCCGACCTCAGGTCGTCGCGGTTGCCGGTGCCGGGCTCGACGACCAGCTGGGTGTCCTCGCAGGCGCCCTTCTGCTTGCGTCCGAACACCTTCGCGCCGAACACCCGCATGCCCACGTCGGCGCTCTCGGGCAGGTCGTCGATCACTGTGCCGAGCGCCTGTTTGGCCGCCTGGATCTTGGTGCTGCCTCCGCCGGCCGGCTCCTTCATCGAGCCGGAGGAGTCGAGCACCAGGATCATCCGGCCGTACGCCCCCTGGGTCTGCTCCTCGGCGGCGGCAGCGGGGGCGGCGCCGGTGCCGGCCACGGCTAGGGCGAGGACCCCGGCGAGGCCGGTGGCGATGACACGTCCTGTTCGCATGGGCAGCACCCTAGATTCACTAACGTATACGCCGCAAGTACGTTTGCAAACTTCTTGTCTACTTGTGTAGATTGCCGGGCATGGGCGTCGAGGAGAACATCCGGCAGCAGCGCGAGCTGTACGGAGAGCCGCTCGGTGAGCTGGTGCGGCGCGCGACCGCTCCGCTCGGTCTCACCCAGGCGAGGACCGCCACGGTGCTCGGCCTGAGCCCGGCGATGCTGTCGCACCTGATGACCGGGCAGCGGGTCAAGATCGCCAACCCGATCGCGCTGGCACGTCTGCACGCGCTGATCGACCTCGGCGCCGAAGCGGGTGGCCTCACCACCTCCCAGATCAACGAGCGGCTCGACGAGATCCGTGAGCTCTCCTCGGAGCTGACCACCGGCTCCCGTGCCGCGGCCGTCGAGGGCGGTGCGGCGGTGCGCGGCGTACTACGCGCGGTGGCCTCCGGCCGCGAGCTCCAGCAGGCGGTCGACGCCCTGCGCGATGTCGCCCCCGGCCTGGCCGAGGTGCTCCAGATCTACGGTTCCGGGACCGACGAGGAGATGCGCGCTCATTTCGCCTCCGTCCGTCACCTCCTCTGAAAGGCGCTTGTCGGTGGTCGCAGCTAGGGTCGGGTGGATGAGTGAAGCACCATTCCTGGCCCCCGACGGCCAGACGCGTTGCGCGTGGGCCGGAGGGGCGCCGGAGTTCCTCGGCTACCACGACACCGAGTGGGGATTTCCGGCCGGCGGTGACGTACGGCTCTTCGAGAAGATCTGCCTGGAGGGGTTCCAGAGCGGGCTGTCCTGGCGCACGATCCTGAACAAGCGGCCGGCTTTCCGGGAGGTCTTCGCCGGCTTCGACTACCACTTGGTGGCCGAGTTCGACGAGGGTGACGTCGAACGGCTCCTGCAGGACGCGAGGATCATCCGCCACCGCGGCAAGATCGACGCGGCGATCAACAACGCCCGCCGCGCGGTCGAGCTCATCGAGGAGCGCGGGTCGCTGGCTGCGTACGTCTGGGGGTTCGAGCCCGAGCCGCTCGAGGTCCCGGAGGTGGTGGCCACCTCCGCCGCCTCGATCAGCCTCTCCAAGGACCTCAAGAAGAGAGGCTGGAAGTTCGTCGGGCCGACGACGATGTACGCGTTCATGCAGTCGATGGGGATCGTCAACGACCACTCGCTCGACTGCGTGATCCGGGATCGGGTCGAGGCTGAGCGGGTGGCGTTCGTCAGGCCCTGACCGCCCGCTGCGTCGTCCCAAACTCTGGGGGCCGATACCTCGTGGAAACGGGAATGTGTTTAGGCTGTCCTAACTAAGCATTGCCTAACCCGAGGTGGTTCCCCACGTGATCCGTCGTCCCGTACTCATCGCAGTGAGCACCGCGCTTGCTGTCTCCGGCCTGGCTGCCTGCAGCACGGGCTCCACCGACTCCGCCGACTCCGGCCAGGAGTCCACCTCGAAAGCCGACTCGGGTGCCTTCCCGGTGACCATCGAGCACGCCTTCGGCGAGACCAAGATCGAGGAGGAGCCGAAGCGCATCTCCGTCGTCGGGGTCAACGACGCCGACATGCTCCTCTCGCTGGGCGTCGTGCCCGTCAGCATCCCCAAGGTCACCTGGGGCGGCGACGAGGACGGCACCACGCCTTGGTTCGACGAGAAGCTCGAGGAGCTCGACGCCGACATGCCGGCGATCCTCGACCAGACCGACGCCATCCCGGTCGACGAGGTCGCCAAGCAGACCCCCGACCTGATCCTGGCGACCTACTCGGGTATCACCGAGGAGGAGTACAAGAAGCTCTCCGAGATCGCGCCGGTCGTCGCCTACCCGGACCAGCCCTGGGCGACCGCGTGGGAGGACTCCCTCGACATGGTCGCCAAGGCCACCGGTCGCAACGAGCTGGCCGACGAGGTCGAGGCCGACACCCAGAAGCTCTACGAGGACGTCAAGAAGGACACCCCGGAGATCCAGGGCAAGACCTTCGTCTGGGCAGCGCTGTCGACCGCCGACCTCTCCCAGATCCCGTTCTACACGACCGAGGACGCCCGCTCGGACTTCCTCTCCGACCTGGGCATGAAGAACGCGCCGGTCGTCGAGGAGAACACCAAGAAGGGCGAGTTCTTCGCCCAGGTCTCCGCAGAGAAGGCCAGCGAGCTGGAGTCCGACTTCCTGTTCACCTATGCGGTGGAGGACGCGGACGCCGAGACGTACGCCAAGGACAAGCTGATCGGCCAGATCCCCGCGATCAAGGCCGGCCACATGTGGGCCTCGACCGACAACGTCGCCTCGCTCGCCGCGGGCACCCCGACGCCGCTGTCGGTGCCCTACGCCATCGATGAGTTCGTCCCGGGCATCGTCAAGGCTCTCGAGGGTCAGTGACCCTCACGACGACGCTCAACCGAGCCCCGGCCGCGGACCCGCGCGGCCGGGGTCGGTCGTCGATGCTGCGGGTCGTGATCCTGCTCGCCGGTGTCCTCCTGATCGCCGTCGTCGCCTCGATGCTGATCGGCGCGAAGCTCGTCTCCCCGCTGGATCTGTGGCGTGAGGGCAGCGTCGGTCAGGGGATCCTGGAGACCCGGATGCCGCGTACGGTCATCGGGCTGATGGTCGGCGCCGCGCTGGCGCTCTCCGGCGCCTGTCTGCAGGGTCTGACCCGCAACCCGCTGGCCGACCCGGGGCTCCTCGGGCTCAACTCCGGTGCCACGTTCGCGATGGTGCTGGCGGTCTCGGTCTTCGGCATCGGCTCGCTCAACGCCTACCTCTGGTTCGGCTTCGCCGGCGCCGCGGTCGCCGCGGTGCTCGTGCACACCGTCGCCTCCTTCGGCACCGGTGGCGCGACCCCGGCCAAGCTGGTCCTTGCGGGAGCCGCCGTGGCCGCCGGGGTCACCTCGTGGACCACCGCCGTCCTGCTCACCGACAAGGCCACCTTCGACGTGATCCGGCTGTGGCAGGTCGGCACCATCGGCGGCCGCGGCTGGGACATCGTCCTGACCGGGCTGCCCTTCCTCGCCGTCGGTGCGCTGCTGACCCTGGGTGGCGCCCGCACCCTCGACACGCTCGCCCTCGGCGACGACCTCGCGCGCGGGCTCGGACGGCGCACCGGCATCGACCGCGCCGTCATCGGCCTCGGCGTCGTGCTCCTCACCGGCACCGCCACCGCGCTGTGCGGGCCGATCGGCTTCGTCGGCCTGATCGTCCCCCACATGGTCCGGGTCATGGTCGGCTCGGCCTACACCCGCGTGCTCCCCCTCTCGGCGGGCTTCGGCGCCGCCCTCACCCTCCTGGCGGACGTGGTCGGCCGGGTCATCTGGCCGCCCTCGGAGATCCAGGTCGGTGTGATGACAGCCGTCGTCGGCGTACCCGTCTTCGTCTTCTTCCTGCGCCGCGGACGGATGGCTGGACTATGACCGTTACGTCGATCAACCCCACCGCAGTCGTACGCAGCGCCCGGCGCATCCCGCAGCGGCGGTTCGTCCTGGTGGCCGGTGGCCTGGGCTCGGCCCTGTTCGGGCTGTTCGCGCTCCGGGTGCTCGCCGGCGACTACATCATCACGCTGCCGGACTTCTTCCGGATCCTCGGTGGGGAGGAGATCCCCGGCGCGACCTTCATCCTGATGGAGTCGAAGCTGCCGCGGGCGGTCCTGGGCGTGCTGGCGGGAGTCGCTTTCGGCGCCGCCGGCGCGATCTTCCAGTCGACGTTGCGCAACCCGCTGGCCAGCCCCGACATGCTCGGTATCTCGCTCGGGGCGAGCGCGTCGGCGGTCTTCGCGATCGTGGTCCTCTCGCTGAACGGATCGGCGCTCTCGGTCGCCGGGATCATCGGTGCGGTGCTCACCGCCGTCACGATCCGGCTGGTGGCCGGCAGCGACGGTGGTTACCGGCTGGTGCTCGTCGGCGTCACCGCTGCCGCCGGATTGGTCGCCGTGATCCAGTACCTCTTCACCCGCGCCAACGAGTACGACGCCCAGCTCGCGCTGCGCTGGATGACCGGCAGCCTCAACTCGGCTTCCTGGCCGACGATCCGGATCCTGCTCGTCGCCCTGGTGATCCTGCTCCCGCTGGTCGCCTGGACGGTGAAGTCGCAGCGGGTGCTCGAGCTCGGTCCGGACGTGGCCAACGCGCTCGGCGTCACCCACCGCTACGCCGACCTGCTGCTCCTCCTCGCCGTGCTGCTGTGTGCGCTGGCGGTCGCCGCGACCGGTCCGGTCGCGTTCGTCGCCTTCGTCGCCGGGCCGATCGCCCGGGTCCTCAACGGTGGGCGTACGACGATCCTCGGTGCGGCGCTGGTCGGCGCCGTCGTGATGGTCGGGGCCGACTACGTCGCGGCCTACGGATTCCCCGGCACCAACCTCCCGGTCGGTGTCGTCACAGGTGCGTTCGGGGCGCCGTTCCTGTTGTGGTTGCTCGCCAGCGGGCGGGCTGGACGAGCTGGAAGGCGATGACATGAAAGAGGCCCAGATGAGACTCGCTGCGGAGAGTGTGAGCCTCGGCTACGGCGCTGATCCCATCGTCGACGAGGTCTCGCTGGAGATCCCCGATGGCCTGACCACCGTGATCGTCGGTGCCAACGGCTGTGGGAAGTCGACCCTGCTGCGTGGGATGGCGCGGCTGCTCCGGCCCATCTCCGGGCAGGTGGTCCTGGACGGCAAAGCAGTGCACAAGCAGCCCACCCGCGCGGTGGCCAAGACGCTCGGCCTGATGCCGCAGTCGCCGATCGCACCCGAGGGGATCACCGTCGTCGACCTGGTCGGCCGCGGTCGCCAGCCCCACCGGGGCGCGCTGCAGCGCTGGTCGCCCGAGGACGACGCGGCGGTCGCCGAGGCGCTCGAGCTGACCAACACGCTCGACCTCGCCGACCGGATCGTCGACGAGCTCTCCGGTGGCCAGCGGCAGCGGGTCTGGGTAGCGATGGCGCTCGCCCAGCAGACAGATCTGCTGCTCCTCGACGAGCCGACCACGTTCCTCGACGTCGCCCACCAGATCGACCTCCTCGACCTCCTCCACGGTCTTCGCGAGACTCGTGGCACCACCGTCGTGATGGTGCTCCACGACCTCAACCTGGCCGCCCGCTACGCCGACCACCTGATCGCGATGAGCGGCGGAAAGATCGCCGCCACCGGCACGCCCGCCGAGGTGGTCACCGCCGACCGCGTCGAGCAGGTCTTCGGTCTGGAGTCCCAGGTCATCGTCGACCCCGTCTCGGGCACGCCGATGGTCGTCCCCATCGGACGTCACCACCGACCGGCCGCTCACCCCCACGCACAAGGAGCCTGACATGCCCATCCTCGCCCGCGTCTCGGTGCGCTCCGTCGAGCGCCTCTCCCCGTCCTTCGCCCGGATCGAGCTGGCCGGCGACGACCTGGCCGACTTCGGCAACGACGGCCCGACCCTCGACCAGCGCATCAAGCTCCTCTTCCCGGCCACCCCGGGCGTGCTGCCCGCGCTCACCGCCGAGGACTGGTACACCGAATGGCTCGCCCTCCCCGAGGAGGAGCGCCCGCGGATGCGCACCTACACGATCCGCTCGGTCGAGGGAGAAGCCGGCTCAGGGGAGCACAGTGAGAAGCGTCTGTACGTCGACTTCGTGCTCCACCCCGGCGCTCACGGTCCCGGCTCCGACTGGGCGGGCGCGGCCGAGCCGGGCGACGAGATCCTGGTCGCCGGACCCAAGCTCGGGGAGCCCTACGGCGGGATCGAGTGGCTTCCTGGTGACGCGACCCGGCTGCTGCTGGTCGGGGACGAGACCGCCGTCCCGGCGATCGTCTCGATCCTCGAGTCGCTGCCGGCGGACGCCACCGGATCGGCCTTCCTGGAGGTGCCGGTAGCTGATGACGTACAGAAGATTTCTGCGCCTGAGGGGCTGCAGGTCAGCTGGCTGCCGCGCGAGGGCGCGCCCGTGGGCGGCCCGGCCCTGGCCGCCGTGGGTGGGCTGCTCGGCTTCGAGGCGACGCCCGAGGACGTGACCTCGGTCGAGGTCGAGGACCCGGACCTGTGGGAGACCCCGGACTACTCGTCCTCGGGCGAGGAGGTCGCCGGCCCGGAGAGCGGCGCTGGGGACGGTGCAGGGAACGGTGCTGAGAACGGTGAGGACGGGCGCTACGCCTGGATCGCCGGGGAGTCCCGGATGGTCACCGCGCTGCGCCGTCATCTGGTCAACGAGCTCGAGATGCCGCGCAAGCAGGTCGCCTTCATGGGCTACTGGCGAGAAGGCGTGTCGATGAAGGGGTGACCCAGCGCATTCTCGAGGCGTACGCGTGGTTAAGTTTGGTGCGCCCAATCAAATAGAAGGGTCTCGGAATGCAAGCAAGCATCCTGGCCGCGGACACCCTGATCCAGGCCAACGCGGTCGACTATCTCCTCATCGCGATCTACTTCGCGTTCGTTCTCGGCATCGGCTTCCTGGCCAGCCGCGGCATGTCGAGCTCGGTCGACTTCTTCCTCTCGGGTAGGTCCCTGCCCGCGTGGGTCACCGGTCTCGCCTTCATCTCAGCAAACCTCGGCGCTGTCGAGATCATGGGGATGTCGGCAACGGGGGCGCAGGTCGGGCTCCCCACCGTCCACTACTTCTGGATCGGTGCCATCCCGGCCATGCTGTTCCTGGGCGTCGTGATGATGCCCTTCTACTACGGCTCGAAGGTGCGCTCGGTCCCCGAGTTCATGAAGCGCCGTTTCGGCACCGGCGCCCACCTGGTCAACGCGCTCTCGTTCGCGGTGGCGCAGCTGCTCATCGCCGGCATCAACCTCTACCTGCTCGGCTCCATCGTGCACGCCCTGCTCGGCTGGCCGCTGTGGGTGGCCCTGATCGTCGCCGCGGTGATCGTGCTGTCCTACATCACCCTCGGTGGTCTGAAGGCCGCGATCTACAACGAGGTGCTGCAGTTCTTCGTGATCGTCGCCGGGCTGCTGCCCCTGACGATCCTGGGCCTTCACCGGGTGGGTGGCTGGGACGGCCTGACCTCGCAGATCGAGAAGGCCGCGGCCGCCAACCCCGACACCATCGCGCCGGCCGCCGACCAGCTCAACTCCTGGCCCGGCACCGCCCTGACCGGCTTCTCCTCCGACTTCCTCTCGGTCGTCGGCATCGTGTTCGGTCTCGGCTTCGTGCTCTCCTTCGGCTACTGGACGACCAACTTCGTCGAGGTCCAGCGAGCGATGGCCGCCGACTCGATCAGCGCAGCTCGCAAGACACCGATCATCGGTGCGTACCCGAAGATGTTCATCCCGTTCATCACCATCCTCCCCGGCATGATCGCGGCGGTCCTGGTCACCGAGATCGCCCAGACGAAGGCGGGGGAGTCGGTCGCCGGCGGTGCCTCGGGTGAGGGCGTGACCTACAACGACTCGCTGCTCTATCTGATGGCGGAGGTGCTGCCCAACGGTCTGCTCGGCCTGGCGATCACCGGTCTGCTGGCAGCGTTCATGGCCGGTATGGCGGCCAACGTCTCCGCGTTCAACACGGTGGTGTCCTTCGACATCATCCAGGAGTACATCATCAAGGACCGCCCCGACGACTTCTATGTGAAGCTCGGCCGCTGGGCGACCGTCGCGGCGACGGCCATCGCGATCTTCACCGCTGTCCTGGCGTCCAGCTTCTCCAACATCATGGACTACCTGCAGACGCTGTTCGGGTTCTTCAACGCGCCGCTGTTCGCGACGTTCATCCTGGGTATGTTCTGGAAGCGGATGACCGCGACCGCCGGTTGGGCCGGTCTCGTCTCCGGCACCTTGGCCGCGGTGGGCGTCGGCATCCTCGCCGACGGCACGCTTGGCGGGCTCTCCGTCGGCGTCCTGCCGCTCTCGGGCCAGGGTGCGTCGTTCGTGGCTGCCGGTGTGGCCTTCGGCGTCGACATCATCGTCAGCGTGCTCGTCTCGCTGGTGACCGCGCCGAAGCCGGAAGGCTCTCTGAAGGGCCTGGTCTACTCCGAGACCCCGAGGGAGGACCTGGTGGACCCCGAGGACGCCGGTCGCCCGTGGTGGCAGCGTCCGGTGCCCCTCGCGGGTCTCGCGCTGGTCATGGTCACCATCCTGAACGCGATCTTCTGAGGAGACTGAGATGTCCAGCGAATCGAACACAGCCAAGACCAACAAGGGTTTCCTCGGCACGCTGCTGTCGCTCTTCGACATCCGCAACGTGATCGGGTCCCTGCTCGCGGTCTACGGCGTCATCCTGCTCCTGATGGGCCTGTTCGGCGACCCCGAGGTCGACAAGACCGGCGGGCCCAACGCCAACCTCTGGGCGGGCATCGTCCTGCTCGTCGTCGGGGCCGCCTTCATCGCCTGGGGTGTGCTCCGGCCGGTCGTGCCGGACGCGCCTCATCCCACCAAGGAGAAGTAGCCCGCCCTCCCGGGCTCAGAGCCCGATGAGGGTGATGTCACCACTCACGGTGGTGGTGCGGAGCTCGACGTAGGGCTCGCCCGCGGCCGGTGCGCCAGCGCTCTCGACAGTGCTGGTGCACCGGCCGGTCACCGTGTTGACGTCGGTCCACACCGGGGTGCCGTTCGGGATCCCGATGCGTACGTCGGAGGAGGCTCCCTTCACCGAGATCCGGCCGGCGCTGACCGAGCGGACCGCGAAGTCGCCCGCGCCGGTCGAGTGGTTCACGTCGCCCTCGACCTCGTCGATCTCCACGGTGCCGGAGCCGGTCTTGGTGTGCAGGTCGTGGACCGTACCGATCCGGATGTCGCCGGATCCGGACTTGATCGAGGCGCGCCCGTCGAGGGTGTCCGCCTCGACGTCCCCCGAGCCGGACTCGACCTGGAACTCCTCGCTGACCCGATCGATCCGAATGTCGCCCGACCCGGTCTGGAGCCAGGCTGCCCGCAGGACGCCCTGCGTAGCGATGTCGGCAGTCCCGGTGCGGGCTCGCAGCTGGCTGCGGGCGGGAACCGTCACGCTGATGTCGTATCGCCGCGAGCGGTTGAACGGTCCTTTGTGCGGGTCGATGATGTTGATCGTGTCGCCGCTCTGCTCGACGACCAGACTCTCGGCGTCCTCGCCGTCGATCTCGACGACGGTCTCGTCGGTGTCGGTCGCCTGGACCTCGAGATTGCCCTTGCCGAACTCGACGAAGAGCTTGGCGGGGGCGGTGGACATGAAGGTGTACGTGCTCATGATGGTGCTCCTCAGGGTGTGCGGATCTACCGGACGGGCCGGGCGGCCGTCCGTGGTCGTGCTGTGAGCTCAGGTCAGAGCCAGCCGGTCATCCGGCGGTCGGACCTGCCGCGGTTGCTGCCGCGGAACGGATCGAGGCTGCTCATCGCCTCGCTGACGATGTGTGGGATCGCGGAGAGGTCGACGTCGACGTTGACCGCGTTGTCTCGGGTCGCCGCGCGCACCGCGCCGACGAGCCAGGTGTTGAGCGATTGGCCGGCGTCGGCCGCGGCCTCCTCGGCCTTCGCCTTGAGCGACTCCGGGATGCGGAGGGTCACCCGCGCGAGGTTGTCGTCGCCCTCCGGCTCCGGCGGGGCGGGAGGGGCTGGGGGAGCGGGCGGTGTCGGCGGCGTCGGGGGAACCGGCTCGGCGAGCTGGGGAAGCGTGACCCCGAACTCCAGGTCGCGCCCTCGCAGACGTACGTCCACGTTGCCCGCCGGCAGCTCCGCCGTGATCTCCGCGGCCGCCTGGCTGACCGCCTCCATCACCGCCAGCCGAGCGGCCGGGTCGAGTGCGTAGGTGAGCCGCTCCGCGGTCTCCCGTGCCTCCGGCCCCGATGCCTCGGCCGCGGCCAGCAGGTCCCGTCGCAGGCTGTCGATGTACGGCGTGATGTCCATACGCACCACTATGACATCACAATGACGTCACCACAACCCCAATCTGACATCACGTGACGTCAGCGCCCTCGCCGAGGCGTCACCCCGGTCGGCCGAGACGTCACGTACGTCGCTCGAGTGGGCACGCTGGTGCCATCTCGGCCGACGCGAGCGACGCCTCGGCCAAAAATGACGATGACACCTTGTGAATGGATCACAAGGTGTCATCGTCTGGTGCAGCGGACTGCGGGGGTCAGAGGTCGAAGAGCGACCCTGCCTCGTGGATGTCGACGTCGGTACGCGGCGCGTGCGCGTCTCCGCTCACGGCAGGTGCCGGCTTCGGCTCCGGCGCGGGAGCGGCCTTCTCGGGCTCCGGCTCGGGCTCGGCCGGCGTCTCCACCTCGACCGCCGCTTCTTCGGCGGGTGCGGCGGGTGCCTCGTCGACCACGGTCTCCGGGGCAGCCTCGGCCACAGGTGCGGCCTCAGCGGGCGCAGCCGGAGCCGCAGCCGCCACTGCTCCCTCCGGGGCCTCGATGTCGAAGAGCGAGCCGAGGCTGTCGAAGTCGACGTCGGTCTTCGGGTCCGAGGTCACTCCTGAACCTGCCACCGGCGCGGCGGGAGCCACAGGCGCAGCAGGTGCGGCCGGGGCCTCCGTCACGGCCGGAGCCGGAGCCGGGGCCGGGGCCGGGGCCTCGACCGGAGCCGCCGGCGCGGGCTCGCGGGCCGGGATGTCGAAGAGCGAACCCCCCGCGCTGAGATCGACGCTCGGCTCTTCGGCGGCGGGCGCAGCAGCCGGGGCCGCAGGCTCGGCTGCCGGGGCAGCCTTCGCCTCGGGCGCAGGCGCGGCCTCCTCGGCCGGCGCAGCCGGGATGTCGAAGAGCGAGCCCCCTCCGCCGAGGTCGACCGAAGGCTCCTCAGCCGGCGCGGCCTTCGCCTCAGGGGCGGCAGCAGGCTCCTCAGCCGGCTTGTCGGCAGGCTTGTCTGCCGGTACGTCGAAGAGCGAGCCACTCGAAGCCGGGGTCTCCTCCTCGGCAGGTGCCTCCGCAGGCGTGTCGAAGAGCGACCCGCCGTCGTCGAACAGCGACCCGCCGGAGGCCGGCTTCTCCGGCTCAGCGGCCGGAGCGGGGGTGTCGAAGAGCGATCCGCCACCCGACGTACCTCCCGCGGCCGGCTCGGCCGGGGCAGGGGTGTCGAAGAGCGAGGACGCGTCGGCCGGAGCCTTCGGGGCCTCGGTGGCCTCCGCGGCCTCGGCGGGGGAGTCGAAGAGCGACGAGCCCGCGGCGGCGGTGGCAGTCCCGGCGGCCGGAGCGGCTTCCTCGACGGCCGGAGCAGCCTTGGCGGCGGCACCGACCTTCGCGCCCTCGCCCGGGGCCAGCTTGGTCGCCTGCTCGCCCTTCACGGACGCGAGCAGCATCTGCGCGACGTCGAGCACCTCGACCTCTTCGCGTGCGGCCCCGTTGGCCTGGGCCTTGGTCAGGCCGTCGGAGAGCATGACGCGGCAGAACGGGCAGCCGACGGCGATCTGGTCGGCACCGGTGGCGACGGCCTCGTCGGTGCGGTTCTCGTTGATCCGCGACCCGATCTTCTCCTCCATCCACATCCGGGCACCACCGGCACCACAGCAGAAGGAGCGCTCGGAGTTGCGGGGCATCTCCTTGTATTCGGCACCCGGCATGATCTGCAGCAGCTCGCGCGGCGGCTCGTAGACGCCGTTGTGGCGACCGATGTAGCACGGGTCGTGGTAGGTGATCGAGCGCTGGTGGGCGCCGGCGCCGTCCGCGACCGGGGTCAGCTTGCCCTCGCGGACGAGGCGGTTGAGCAGCTGGGTGTGATGGACGACCTCGAGCTCGATGCCGAACTCCTTGTACTCGTTCTTCAACGTGTTGAAGCAGTGAGCACAGGTGGTGACGGCCTTCTTGACCTTGAACTCCTTGAACGTCTCGACGTTCTGCTGAGCCAGGCCCTGGAAGACGAACTCGTTGCCGGCGCGGCGGGCGGAGTCGCCGGTGCAGGTCTCGCCGTTGCCGAGTACGCCGAAGGAGACCCCGGCCATGTCGAGCAGCTCGGCCACGGCGCGGGTGGTCTTCTTGGCGCGGTCCTCGTAGGCGCCGGCGCAGCCGACCCAGAACAGCCAGTCGACCTCCTCCAGCGACTCGATGTCCTTGCCGACCTCCTTGACATCGAAGGGCAGGTCCTTGGCCCAGTCCATGCGCGCGTTGGCGTTCATGTTCCAGGGGTTGCCCTTGCCCTCGAGGCCCTTGAAGAGGCCGTTGAGCTCAGAGGGGAAGTTGGACTCGACGAGCACCTGGTAGCGGCGCATGTCCATGATGTGGTCGACGTGCTCGATGTCGACGGGGCACTGCTGGACGCAGGCACCGCAGGACGTGCAGGACCAGAGGACGTCCTCGTCGATGACGAAGCCGCCGTCCTCCGGGTTGTAGAACCAGTCGAGGACCTCGGCGTTGCCGCCGGCACCCTCCGGGGCGCCGTCGGCCTTGCCGATCAGCGGCTTCTCCTTGAGGTCGGCGTCACCGGCGGCGGCGTACGCGTGCTCACGAAGGCCCATCATCAGCAGCTTGGGTGAGAGCGGCTTCTCGGTGTTCCAGGCGGGGCACTGCGACTGGCAGCGACCACACTCGGTGCAGGTGGTGAAGTCGAGGATGCCCTTCCAGGAGAAGTCCTGGATCGAGCCGACACCGAGGATGGCGTCCTCGGGGATCCGGTCCTCCTCGACGTCCTCGAGGGTGACCGGCTTGCCGTCGATGAGCATCGGCTTGATCGCGCCGAGAGCGGTGCCGAGCGGGCGCGCACCTTCAGTGGTCGACGTACGCGACCCGGGCTCGCGCTTGAACCAGATGTTGAACCAGGCGGTGAAGCGGTGCCAGGCGACACCCATCGTCAGGTTGGACGAGATCACCATGAGCCAGATCAGCGCGGAGAGGATCTTGAAGGCAGCGATGAGGTAGATGATGTTCTCCAGCGACCCGATCGCGTCGGGACCGGTGGGGTAGAGCGCACCGAAGAACTGCGAGATCGGGAAGTGGAAGCCGGTCGCGTGCTCGGCGTGACTGGACCCATCGCTGGCACCGTGGGCCAGCGCAAGATTGTATTCCGCCCCGCGGATGAACAGGATCGCGATCGACTCCAGCAGCACCATCGCCTCGACGAAGAACGCCTGCCACATGACCGAGCCGTAGAACCGGGTCCCGCGGCCCAGCTTCTTCGGCTGGTGCAGCAGCCGGTAGATGATCAGCGGGATGATGCCCAGGGCGCCCAGCAGGCCGAGGCCCTCGGCCACCCACTCGTAGAGGAAGAACTTCCCGATGAAGGGGATCGTCCAGTCGGCTGAGAAGAGCTGGAAGTACGCCGAGCCGACGGCGGTCGAGAGCACGATGAACGCCGCGAAGGCGAACCAGTGCAGGATGCCGACCCAGGTCCACTGCAGCATGCGCGTGTGGAGGACGGTCTCTTTCAGCATCGTCAGGGTGCGGGCCAGCGGCTGGTCGACGCGGCTGATCGGCGTACCGATCTTGATGACCGCGAGCATCGACCTGACCGCCTTGGTGGTCAGGTAGACGGCGGCCACCGTTGTCGCGAGACACACGACGATGGTGATGATCTGCAACATGCCTAGGCGCTCCTCATCAGGGGGCAGGACTGCCGGAATGAACCGAGCCTAATGCTTGGCGCCGGTTCGATTGCGTACGGGTGGGTTGATACTACCCGTGAGTAACTTCAGGATGAAGAAACGGCCCGCGACCTGGTCAGGACGCGGGCCGTTTCTTAGGACAGCCTCAGTGGATCAAGGCCTCACTTGTTGGCGTTCACCTTGAACTTCGCGTGACCGATGTTGACGACCGTCTTGGTGCCCTCGGTCGCGTCGAGGAGCGTCAGCCGCAGGGCGACGACCTCGACCAGGTTCTTGCTGCGCTCAACGACGACCTTGGTCTCGATCTTGGCCAGGCCGGGGATGTCGACGCGGGAGAGCGCCGACTCGAGCTGGGCGAGGGAGACCTTCTGCTTGCCGATGTAGATGTCACCGAACTTGGTGCCCGAGATGGACGTCGTCGAGCCCTTGCCCTTGACGAAGTTCGCGTTCGCCTGGGCGCGGATGGCCTCGATGCGGATCGCGCCGTCGCCGATGTTGACGTTGGCGACCTCACCGAAGGTGTAACCCCCGGCGGTGGTCTTGGTCTGGTTCGAGCGCTGACCGCTGGTCAGGCCCTTGACGTCCACGATGTCGCCGGTCTCGCCCAGCGGGACGTGGCCGATGGACTTGGTCTTCAGCTTGCCCTTGGTGCCGGCGCAGCCAGCATTGGTCAGCGGGTTCTTGCCGACCTTGGCGACGCCGCCGAGGGCGGTGGCGTCGATGGAGTTGGAGAAGCCGCTGAAGACGCCGGAGAACGCCTGGCCGTTGATCTCGGCGCGGGAGCGACCGACGATGACCTCGGAGTCGGTGCCGTGGAGCTTGATCCAGATGCCGTTGGCGTAAGCCTCGGCGCCGTCGGCGTTGGTCTTCTCGACGGTGTTGCCCAGACCGATGGTGGCAATGCCCGGGATGACGAGCGGCTTGTCACGGCCGGGGATCGGAAGGTCGATCTTCTGGCCGGGGCCGGCCGGGTCGAGGACCACGTGAGCGATCTTGGCCTTGGAGTCGGCCTTGTAGCCCTTGCCGTCCCACCAGGCCTGGGACACCGAGCTGAGACCCTCGACGGTGACCTTGCCCAGCGGGCTCTTGTCGAGCACGACGTCGGCGATCTTGTGCTCAGAGATGGACTTGACCGTCGAGCCGGACTTGACGGTGCGCTGCTTGGTGGTGGTCGCACCGATCGTGCCGACGCCGGGCACCTTGGCGCCGGCGGTGTTGTTGTTGACGTCGTAACCAGCCTTACGGGTGCACCCGATGGTCTGGTATCCGAGGTCTCCCGAGTTGGCCGGGATGTTTCCACCGGTCACGCGGCTGCCGAAGCCGGCGGCGAACATCCCGAAGGAGGTGTTCGTCAGCGCGGCCTGTGATGGCGCCGGCACAACCAGAACTGCGCCGACGACGGCGGCAGCGGCTGCGGACAGCGCGAACGTACGGATGTTACGCATTGTTGGTTGGACTCCGATTCTGCGGTGGGGATCCCCCAAGATCCCCGCAACGGGGCCGTGCCACCTGCCAGATCCGGGGGAACCTGGCGCACTCCCGAGTTAAGGGGTGGCACATCGCTCAAACGAGAGAAAACCACGGAAGTTATCGGGACGGAGGTCCTATTTCTAGATGGCCCGTCCTTGTCATGGGTAACCCACCCGGGCATACGCAAACGGGGCCGTGACCTCGGATGAGGTCACGGCCCCGTTCTGGGCCACTCGATGACTACGGGGTCAGGTCGAGCTTGATTCCGGTGAGACCGTCGATGACGCCGGTCACCGTGTCGAGCACCGGGGCGACCACGTTCTCGCCCAGTGACGGCTGTGTCGGCACGGGGGTCGGTTCGGGTTCGGGCTCCGGTTGCGGGGCGGGCTCCGGGGCCGGCTGCGGGGCAGGCTCGGGAGCGGGCGCCGGGTCCTTGTCCGACAAGGTGTCCCCGCTGCGCGGGGTGGAGACCGACCCGCTGGAGGAGTGAGCGCCGCCGTAGGCCTCGGCGGTCGAGGGTGCGTCGTAGTCGCCGTTGGAGTGCTTGCCGCCGGAGGTGGTTCCTGGGGCTGCGGGGGAGAACGGGGACGTCTTCTCCGGCGCGATCACGCCGGGGGCGTCGATGACCTTCTGGTCGGCGATGTCGACCACGGGTACGGCGTCGTACTGGCCGGCGTGGGCCTTGGCCTGCGTGGTCTCGAGGTCCGGTCCGACGTTGGCCTGGGCGAAGGCGCCGATGCCGGCCGAGGCGATCGCCATCGCGGCGAGCGGCAGCAGCACGGCCTTCTTGTTGCGGGCGCGGCTCTTCGGAATCCGCTGTTCCTCGACCACGCCGTTCCGGGTCGGCACCTGCGCGGCGGCGTACGACGGCATCGCCGGATTGGCGAACGTCACCGGCCCGGCAGGGTGGAACTGCTGCGCCGTGTAGGGGCTCGGCTGGTAGGCGTACTGCGGCAGCTGGGCGTGCAGAGGCATCGGGCGCTGGTAGGTGGCCCGCGGCGGCTGCGGGTAGCCGGCATCGGAGTGTCGCAGGACGAGCGCCGTGCCGGGCTGCGCCTGTGGCGCGTACGGCGTGTGATGCGGTCGCACTCGCTCCACGGCTGGGTTCGTCTTGGGATTGGTGAACCACGACTCGTCCGCCGGCGACAACCCCTCGAGAGCGCGGCGGGCGATCTCGAGGGGTTCGGGCGCGGTGTCGTTCGTGGGGAGCATCGGTGTGGCGGGGTGTCGAGCCGGCGTGGGTGGGACGTTCGAGTGGTCCCCCGTCGCGGGCCGACGATTCGCTTCAGTCATCTGACGCTGTCTCCTGAGCGCGTAGCGAGTGTCGGTTGTGTCGCGCAGCACGTAACGGAACCAGAATCTCGACCGCTTGTCACCTTCTTCTCAGAAAAAAGTTACTGACAAGGCCAAATGGGCTCAGGAGGTAACGAGAGAGATACGCCCGGGGGTATATCTCTCTGTGGATTACAACGCTGCGATGGCCTCGGCGATGCTCAGCGTGCGCCGCGCGGACTCGACGTGGAGGTTCTCCACCATCTTGCCGTTGTAGGTCACCACGCCACCGTCGCTCGCCTCCCAGGTCTCGATGAGGCCCTTGGCGTCGGCCACCGCCTGCTCGCTGGGCGCGAAGCCGGCGTTGGCGCCCTCGACCTGGGCGGGGTGGATCAGGGTCTTGCCGTCGAACCCGAAGATCCGGCCCTGCTCGACCTCGGCCGCGTAGCCCTCGGCGTCCTTCACGTTGTTGTAGACGCCGTCGAGGATGACCTTGCCGCACGCACGCGCGGCGAGCACGGCCAGCTGGAGGCTGGTGACCAGGTTGGCGCGGGCCGGGACGTGGTCGACGTACAGCTCCTTGACCAGGTCGTTGGTGCCCATGACGAGCACCGTCAGCTGCTCGGAGGCGGAGGCGATCTCCTCGGCGTGGAGGATGGCGTACGGGCTCTCGATCATCGCCCAGAGCTTGGTCTGCTCCGGGACGCCGGCCTTCTCGAAGGCCGCGACGAGGTCGTGCACCTGCTGGGCGCTGCTGACCTTGGGGACCACGATCGCGTCGGGCCCTGCCTTGGCTGCGGCGGCCAGGTCGTCGGCGTGCCACTCGGTGTCGGCGCCGTTGATGCGGATGGTGAGGTACTTGTTGCCGTACTCGCCCGATGTCACGGCCGCGGCCGCGTTCTCGCGCGCCTCCGGCTTGGCGTCGGGGGCGACGGCGTCCTCGAGATCGAGGATCAGCGCGTCGGCGGTGATCGTCTTGGCCTTCTCGAGGGCACGCGTGTTGGAGCTCGGCATGTAGAGGACCGAGCGCAGGGGGCGGAACGTTGCTTCAGTCATCTCAGTCCTCGATCTCGATCGTGTCGTAGAGCTCCTTGAGCTTCGGGTCGATGGCGGCCAGCTCCTCGGCGAGGTCGACGAGCACGAGGCACTGCTTGAGGCTGGCGTCGTCCTCCATCTTGCCGTCGAGCATGACCGCGCCGGTGCCGTCGCCCATGGCGGCGACCACACGACGCGCGTGCTTGATGTCCTCGACGCTGGGGGAGAAGACGCGGTTGGCGATCTCGATCTGCTTGGGGTGCAGGCTCCAGGTGCCGACGCAGCCGAGCAGGAAGGCGTTGCGGAACTGGTCCTCGGCCGCGACCACGTCGGTGATGTCGCCGAACGGGCCGTAGTAGGGGTAGATCCCCGCCGCGGCGCAGGCGTCGACCATCTTCGCGATCGTGTAGTGCCACAGGTCCTGCTGGAAGACGGTGCGGTTGCCGTGGATGTCACCGTCGACCGGGTCCTGGCGGACCAGATAGCCGGGGTGGCCGCCACCGACGCGGGTGGTCTTCATCTTGCGGTCGGCCGCGAGGTCGGCCGGGCCGAGGCTGATGCCCTGCATGCGCGGGGAGGCGAGCGCGATCTCCTCCACGTTGGCCACGCCGCGCGCGGTCTCGAGGATGGCGTGGATGAGGATCGGCTTCTGTACGCCGCCCTTGGCCTCGAGCTGCGCGAGCAGCCGGTCCACGTAGTGGATGTCCTCGGGGCCCTGCACCTTCGGCACCATCACGACGTCGAGCTTGTCGCCGATCTCGGTGACCAGGGTGACCAGGTCGTCGAGCACCCACGGGGAGTCGAGCGAGTTGATCCGGGTCCAGAGCTGGGTCGGGCCACGGTTCCCTCCGAGATTGGCCGTCTCGGACGCGATCTTCACCAGACCCTCGCGCGCTGCGACCTTGTTGTCGGCCTTGACGGCGTCCTCCAGGTTGCCGAGGAGTACGTCGACGGTGCCGACCATGGCGGGCACCTTGGCCGCCATCTTCGGGTTCGACGGGTCGAAGAAGTGGATCGCGCGACTCGGCCGCGCCGGGATCTCCCGCAGTGGTGCGGGAGCGCCCACCGCCAACGGTGCGAAGAAGTCCTTGGGGCTCTTGTGACTCATGCCGGTCACCCTAACGGCCGGCGGTTACCGGCCGGTAGGCGTCTCGGCTTGTAACGATCACGACCGGCGTCGAGAGGGATGGTCCTTCGGGACCTGGGCCCCGTGACGGATCCGGGCGCCGGCGTCGAAGCCGGCGAGGACGGAGCGGACGGTGTTGCGGACCTTGCTGGGGTTCTTCTTGTAGTTGGTCATGACTCCAGCGTGCTCTCGCGGAGCCTTCTGCGGGAGTGGCAGAATTGACTGAGAGTGATAGATTCTTGCCATGCCCGTGAAGCCGTCCATCGCCATCCCGATCGTCGACGGGATGACCCTGTTCGAGATCGGGATGCCGCTCGAGGCGCTCGGCTACGACTGGGACCACGACGCCAGCCCGCTCTACGACGTGGTGCTGTGCGGCGATCTGCGTGGGGTGCGCGTCCACGGTGGACCGCGGCTGACGCCGCAGCGGCCGATGGCGGCGCTGGCCGAGGCCGGAACGGTCCTGGTCCCGGCGATCCGACCGGGCGAGCCGGTCAGTCCGACGTTGGTCCGGGAGCTGCGCCGCGCCGCCGCGGGCGGCGCCCGGATGGTCTCGCTGTGCACCGGTGCCTTCGCCCTGGCCGAAGCCGGGCTGCTCGACGGTCGCCGAGCCACGACCCACTGGCGGTGGGCCGAGCTGTTCCGGCGTACGTATTCCGAGGTCGACCTCGACCCGCGGGCGATCTACGTCGACGACGGAGTGCTGACGAGCGCGGGCTCGGCCGCAGGTCTGGACCTGTGCCTCCACCTGATCCGCACCGACCACGGCCAGCATGCTGCCAACACCATCGCCCGCAACCTGGTCATCGCCTCCCACCGCGACGGCGACCAGGCGCAGTACGTCGCGGCCGACCCGCTCACCGAGCAAGCCCACTGGCTCGACGAGCTGCGCACCTGGCTCCGGGCCAACCTGCACGAGGACATCACTCTCGAGCGTCTGGCGGCGGCTGCCGCGGTCTCGCCGCGCACCCTCGCTCGGCGCTTCGAGCGCGACCTTGCCACCACCCCGATGCGCTGGGTCTCCGCCGAGCGGATCGCGGTCGCCAAGACGCTTCTCGAGACCACCGACCTGCCCATCGACCGAATCAGCCACGAGGCGGGCTACTACTCGCCGGTGACCTTCCGGGCCGGGTTCACCTCGGAGGTCGGGGTGACTCCGGGGCGCTACCGGGTTCGGTTCTCGCGGCGCGAGCTCGGTGGTCGGGGTGGGGAGGTCGTTGGGAGGCGTTGAGGGTTCTGTGTTTTGTGGTTGGGGTTTGCCGCCGACCCTTTCGGGGAGGGTGTTCTCGGCGGCAGGGGTTTGGTGCGGAGATGTGGGTTGAGTGGGGGCTTGGGAGTCGGCTGATCGGTTCGCCGTGTGGGCGAGTGGGGCGGTTGGCGAACGAATTTTCGTTCGCCGCGTGAGTCGCCTCCGCCGGGATGGCGTCGGCTGGTGGAAAGAATTTTCTTTCCGCTGGAGGAGTCCCTGCTCGGTGGGGCGAACGAATTTTCGTTCGCCCGTTCATCGGCGCGACCGCTCAGCGCCGCCACCAGCGTCGTCTCCGAGGAGGCTGCTCGCGACGTACGTTCTTGGCGGCTTCCACCCGGGCGGCGCGGCGCTCTCGCCAGGCGTCGAGCGTGGCGTCGACGTCGCGGGGCATGGTGATCAGCGGCGGGCCCTCGGGCGCGCCGTAGCGAGCCGCTATGACCCGCTCGTTGAACTCCTCGACGATCCTGCGGGCGCCGTCCTCGGTGGTCTGGGTGTCGAGGAGATCGTCGAGCTCGGCGTCGTCCTTGCGGAGCTGGACGGACCGGGGGAGCACGACGATCTGCTCGCGCTCGACGAGCTGCCTGACCCACCAGTCGGGATCGTGGTCGCGGTCGAGGTTCTTGATCGGTTTGCCGGCGCCGGGCAGGTCGTCGAACTCGCCGCGCTGGATCGACTGCTGCACCTGGAGGTCGACCCATTTGGCCTGGTCCTGGATCCGGGCGGCGGCTGCCGTCTTGCTGGCAGCGTCGGAGAGAGGGGGCGCCTCCGTCTCCGGGCGCTCCTCGGGCCGGTCCTCGCTCGTGGGCACGTGATCACCTCCAGCGCGACAGAGTTTACCTGGATCTGGGTTTACCCAGCCGTGGTTGTGCGGCGGGGCAGCAGGAGCAGCAGCCCGGCGACGAGGGCGGTGACGCCGCACACCGCCCACACCGTGAGGTAGCCCGAGAGCGGCGCGTGCGCCTCGCCGGCGATGGACCCGTCCGCGGCGAGCGCGATCGCGAAGACCGCGGAGGCGATGGCGCCGCCGACGGTCTTGGTGGCGTTGGTCATGCCGGTCGCGAACGCGGTGCGGGAGGACGGCGCGGCCGCGGCGGCGGCCGCCGGCAGCGAGGCGACCAGGGCACCCGAGCCGAGCCCGACGACGGCCATGTTGAGGAGTCCCTGGCCGGTGGAGTCATGGAACGGGAGCCACATCAGATAGCCCGTCGCGACCAGGAAGCAGGCGACCGCCTGGGCTCGCACCGGCCCGAGGAACCGCGCCCAGAGCGGCAGGGTGAAGGCGGAGATCGCCATCGCGATGACGTACTCGGCGATCAGCAGGGACACGAACGACGCGTCCGCGCCCAGCCCGAAGCCGGCCACGGTGGGGTCGGTGCGCGCGAAGGTCGACAGCGGGATCTGCGCACCCAGCACGGACATCCCGAACAGGAACGCGGTCAGCTGGATCGGCCATTGCCCGCGCGAGACCAGCAGACGTACGTCGATCAACGGCTCGCGCGCGCCGGCATCCTCCAGCGCGGTCTCGATGCGCCAGAACGGGACCAGCGTGAGCAGCCCCAGGACCACGAGGCCCCAGGCGAGGAGAGATCCGGCCCCGAGGACGCGTACGCCGACCAGGCCGGCCATGACCAGGCCGAGCACGAGGGTCAGCACCGTCAGCCCGAGCCAGTCGAAGGCGCCGCCGCTGGTGCCGGAGTCGGGCTCGATGCCGACGGCGATGACGACGAAGACAGCGGTCACGGCCACGGCAGGGAAGGACAGGATCGCCCACATCGGGAGGACGCCGACGAGGGCGCCGGCAGCGATCGCGCCGGTGATCACCGAGAGCTGCAGCGCGCCGACCAGGACACCGGCGGCCCGACGGGTCAGGGCGGTGTCGCCGCCGGTGCGCTTGTGGACGATGGCGACCTCGAGCGGCAGCCAGATGACGTAGGCGCCCTGGATCGACCAGGCGACCAGGAACGAGCCGAAGTCGGGAGCGACCACGGTCCACCAGGTGGCGAGCGCGGTGATGCCGGTCGCCAGCAGCAGCACCTTCTTGTGGCCGATCAGGTCACCGAGCCGGGCGAGCGGGGGCACGCACAGCGCGGAGACGATCAGCTGCCCGGCCTCGAGCCAGTTGAGGTCGGCGTCGGAGACGCCGAGATGGTCGGCGAGATCGGAGAAGATCGGGGTGTAGTAGCCCTGCAGGATGCCGCTCGCGAACTCGACGGCCACCAGGAAGCCGACGATCACCCAGATTCCGCGGGCGGCCTTCTCGACGCCGGTGCGCTGACGTTCGGTGGTCACAGTGACTCGATCAACCTTCGGTAGAAGCGGATCCCGTCGAGGTAGTCATCGACCCTGATGTTCTCGTCGGCGGCGTGGATGGTGGCACGCTGGGCAGCGGTCATCCGGAACGGCGCGAACCGGTAGACCCGGTCGCTGATCTCGTAGAAGAAGCGTGAGTCGGTCGCGGCCATGACCGTGTAAGGAGCGGGCACCGCCTCCGGGAAGATCTCCGCGATGGTGTCGGTGACCAGCGCGAACGCCTCGTCGCGAGGGGAGACCGGCGACGGCTCGCCGGCCCGGACGACCTCGATCTCGACCTGCTTGTCGCCGATCGCGGCACGCAGCCGCTCGACCACCTCGGCCACCGTCTCGCCGACCATGATCCGCAGGTTGACCCCGGCCGAGGCGGCCGAGGCGATGACGTTGGCCGCTGGACTGCCCTCCAGCGTCGTGATCGCGACGGTGGTGCGGGTCAGCGCGGCCGGCTCGGGTCCGAGCCGGGGCAGCAGCCGGGCCAGCGCAGGCGCCAGTCGGCCGGCGTTGGCCAGCACGGGTCGTAGGGGCTTGGCTGCGTACGGGGCGATCTGCTCGAACATCTCGACCGTCGGCGCCGGCAGCCGGACCGGCATCGACATCCGGTCGAGCCGGGTGATCGCGCGGGCCAGCCGCGCGGTCGGGCCGTTCTGGCGTGGGGTGGAGGAGTGGCCGCCGTCGCCGGTCACCTTGAGGCGTACGTCGGTGGTGCCCTTCTCCGCCACGCCGACGACCCCGATCGGCGCCGCGACGCCCGGGAAGGCGTCGAAGGCGACCGCGCCGCCCTCGTCGAGCACGAACCACGGCTCGACCCCCTGGTTGCGGAGCTCCTCGACGGCCGCCCGCGCGGCCGCACCGGTCGTCTCCTCGTCGGATCCGAACGACAACCAGACGTCGTAGGCAGGCTCGAACCCGTCCGTGAGGAGCCCCTCGACCGCGGCGCAGATCGCCACCAGCTGCCCCTTGTCGTCGAGCGTGCCGCGCCCGTGGATCACCCCGTCGACGATCTCGCCGCCGAACGGGTCGTGGGTCCAGACGCCTGCGATCGGGACGACGTCCTGGTGGGCCATCAGCACGACCGGCTTCTCGGCCGAGGAGCCTGGCCAGCGGAAGAGGAGCCCGCGCTCGCCGACCGGGGTGAGGTCGAGGGTCGCGTGCAGCAGCGGGAAGTGCTCGCGCAGCGCCTCGTGGAGCTGCTCGAACGCCTTCTCCTCTGCGCCGGAGCCGTCGTTGACGGTCGGGGCTCGAAGTGCGGCCTGAAGAGCTGCGACGGCATCGAGTGTCATGGCCGCAACCTAGTCGGCCGTGGGGGTGTGGATCACCGTGGTGGCGTCTCCGTCACCAGTTTGTAGCCTTCCCCGCGCCGGGCAGCCGCACGTCGCGCGGGTGGATGACGTAGGTGATCCCGTCGGTCGAGGTCTGCCAGACCCGCTCGAAGTTCTCGCGGGTGTAGACGTTGCGCACCTCGTCGTTGGAGGAGTGGTTGGGGTCGTAGACGATCGGGTCGCCCTCGGCGGTGAAGCCGCCGATGACCAGCAGGTGGCCGTCCGTGCCATAGCCCGACTCAGGCATCTCCTCGAGCTCCCAGCTGGCGGAGACGACCAACGGGAAGCCGGCCGCCACCAAGGCCTCGGCCTCGGCCAGCGAACGCAGTCGGGTCACGAACCCGTCCAGGCCCCAGCGGCCGGCGTAGGCGGTGTTGAACGGCCAGTTGCCGGCGCCCTCGTAGGCGTAGTCCCAGGTGTTGATCGCGGCGTAGGCGACCTGCGGGTCGCCGTTGGGCGCCTCGATGTCCGTCAGCTCGCTCGCCGGGACCTCGTGACCCCAGTGGTACTGCACCATCGATGTCGAGGTCGGTGAGCACCAGACCTGGCCGCCGCCGCCGAAGTCCGGGTATTCGCCGCGGTGGATGTTCTGGCTGAACGGCGGGACACGGAGGTCGATCGCGTCGTCGAGGGTCGGCGTGCTGGTGCCGGGGTAGGCGGAGTCGGGCAGGTATTCGTTGGTCAGCGTCGAGACCGTTCGCAGGCTGGGGGAGACGGTCGCGCCCTCGGGGCGCAGCAGGGTGACCCTGGTCTGGAACGCCTCGGGCTCCTTGCCGGTCCTGGCAACGTACGTGTCGGTGTAGAGCGCCGCGTCGGTGTCGCTCTGTCCCTCGACGGAGGTGCGGTGGATGTCGCCGGCCGCGAAGTCGTCGCCGGCCGTCCAGCGACCCATCACGAACCACTTCGTCCAGGTGCCGTCCGCCTTCCGGCCGCGGAACCGGATCTCGGCCCAGGTGCCGGTCGGGGTGTCGACGTCCCACGAGGTGACCGACTCGTCGATCGGGTATCCGGTCTTGACCACGGGCGAGGTCCAGGTGCCGTACTCGTAGGTCTTGGCCGTGCCGTCGCCGAAGGGGTCGGTGTAGGCCGTCGTCTCGCTGCCGCGGCCGATCCGGAGGGTGCCGTGCCGGTCAGGGCGCAAGTTGCTCGACCTGCCCTTCGCGAAGTCTTCGAGGCTGTTCCACCGGGTGAGGGTGATATCGGTCGACTGGGTCTCCGGCTCGGCCGCGTGGACCGGAGTCGTGGGCGCGACCAGGACGACTGCAGCGGCTAGGGCGGCAACGTACGCAAAGCTGGACCGAGGGCTCATGGCGGAACGCTATTCCCCATCGGAGCGCGCGGCCACGACAATTCGTCGGTGCCGGCTGGCATCCTTGGCGACGTGAACAACTTCGCATCCGACGGCTGGTTCAAGGACGAGTTCCACAAGAGGTATTCCGAGTCGGCCAAGGAGATCGGCCGGTTCAACCTCGCCGTCTTCGGCAAGACCGGGGTCGGCAAGTCGACGCTGGTCAACGCCGTCTTCGGGGCGGAGGTGGCGAAGACCGGGATCGGCGAGCCGGTGACGAAGGAGTCGACGCTCTACCTGCACACCAGCGGCTTCTTCGGGCTGCTCGACACCCAGGGCCTGGAGATCGGCGTCGAGGGCGACCGGGTGATCAAGGATCTCGCCAAGCTGATCCAGGAGCGACGCCGCAAGCCGCAGTCCGAGCAGATCCACGTCGCCTGGTACGCCGTACGTTTCGCCGACCGCCGCTTCGAGGACACCGAGGCCGCGTTCATCCAGAAGCTCGCCGACCTGGGGCTGCCGGTCGTGCTGGTGATGACCCAGGTGCCGACCTCGCCGACCGGTGCCTTCCACCCGGACGCGGTCGAGTTCGCCCAGCAGATCGACGCGCGGGGACTGCCCGTGCACGGGGCCCGGGTCTACCTGACGAACGCCAAGGCCGACGACTTCTCCGGCCAGCAGGTCCACGGGCTGCAGGAACTCGTTGATGCCACCTTTCGATGCGCGCCTGCAGGGGTCGAGGAGGCCCTCACCGCGGCGCAGAGGGTGGATCTCAAGCGTAAGCAGGAGCAGGCGAACACCGTGATCGCGGGTGCCGCGGCCGCGGCCGGGGCGGCCGGAGCCACCCCGATCCCGTTCTCCGACGCGGTCGTCCTGGTGCCGATCCAGCTCGGGATGATGGCGCGAATCTCGGCGATCTACGGCATCGAGGTGGACAAGGCCGCGATGGCCTCGATCGCGGCCACCGCGGCCGCCACCCAGGCCGGCCGCACGGTGGCCGGCAACCTGCTCAAGATGATCCCCGGGTTCGGCACCGTCGGCGGCGGGGCGATCAACGCCACCGTCGCGGCGGGCTTCACCGGCGCGATCGGCGCCGCCTGGTCGGCCGTCTGCATCAAGCTCGGCGAGGGCAAGCTGCGCGGGGTCAACGGCGCCCTGGACACCGAGAGCATCAGGACGCTCTTCCTCGATGAGCTGAAGAACCAGATCTCGAAGCTGAAGCTCCACGCCAAGGAGAAGTGAGGCGGTTCCTTGATGGAGGAACCGCTCACCCGGCCATGGCCGCCTGGTACGCCGCGGCGAGCTGCTCGCTCGCCCGCGGGGCGTCCGGGTCGGGCCGCGGCGTCCCCAGGTGGAGCTCGCGCAGCTCGTCCATGAACGACGCCACCATCTCGGGACCGGCATCGCGCAGCAGCTCCGCGCGGACCCGGAGCTGCCGGGTGCCGTCGCGATGGGCGAGCCCCCAGTTGCCGAGGGCGACCATGATCGGCAGCGTCTGGATGCCAGCCTCGGTCAGCGAATAGGCGGCCTTCTGGCCGCGGCCGGCCTCTTCCTTGGTGAGCAGGCCGCCGTCGACGAGCTTCTTCAGCCTGCTGCTGAGGATGTTGGAGGCGATGCCCTCCTCGGAGCTGCCGAGCAGCTCGCGGAAGTGGCGGCGGTTCCCGAACATCACATCGCGCAGCACGATCACCGACCAGGGGTCCCCGAAGACCTCCACGGCTGCGTTGATCGGGCACCCCGATCTGGGCTGACTCACTCGGTGTCTCCTGCACTCGGAAATAGTGGTTGCAATCTGCAATCGGGAAGTCTACTCTCGGCGCTAGTGATTGCAAAGTGCAATCACTCTGATTCGAAGGAGATCGACATGTCACGCGTACGTGCTCACACCATCGGCGTCTCGCTGGACGGCTTCGCCACCGGCGACGGTCAGAGCCCGGAGGCGCCGTTCGGCCACGCCGGCATGCGGCTGATGGAGTGGTTCTTCCCGACCAGGACCTTCCAGGGCGCGACCGGGCACCGGGAGCGGATGGAGGCCGACCCGGCCTCCGAGCCCGACGACGCCTTCGCAGCCCGTTCCTGGGAGGGCATCGGCGCCGAGATCATGGGCGCCGGCAAGTTCGGTCCTCCGGGATGGCAGGACGACGTCGACTGGACCGGCTGGTGGGGCGAGGAGCCGCCGTTCCACACACCCACCTACGTGCTGACCCATCAGCCCCGCGAGTCGATCGAGATGAAGGGCGGCACCGTCTTCCACTTCCGCGACGCCCCCATCGAGGAGGTGCTGGCCGAGGCGCAGGAGGCGGCGGCCGGCCAGGACGTACGCATCGGCGGCGGCCCCTCCTCGCTCCGGGACTTCCTGGCAGCCGGTCTCGTGGACCACCTGCACGTCGCCGTCGTCCCGATCATCCTGGGCCGTGGCGTACGGCTGTGGGACGGGTTGGAGGCGCTGGAGGACGGCTACGAGGTCGCGTCGACCACGACGCCGAGCGGCATCACCCACGTCACCTTCGACCGGAAGCAGGCCATGTGATGAGCAGCAAGGTGCTGTGGCACTTCTCGATGTCGCTCGACGGGTTCGTCGACGGACGCGAGCCGGGGATGGCGTGGCTGAGCGACGTCACCGGCCCACCCGGGGTCGAGGAGGCGTACTCCTCGCAGCTCGGTGCCGTCCTGGGTGGCCGCAAGGGTCACGACGCCTACCCCGACGCGATGCCGTACGGCGACTGGGAGGGGCCGGTCTTCATCCTCACCCACCATCCCGAGGACGCCCGGCCGCAGGAGCACGTCACCTTCCTCAGCTGCGACGTCGGCGAGGCGCTGCGGATCGCGATCGAGGCGGCCGGCGGGAAGAACGTCGAGGTCCATTCCGCCGACATCGGCCGCCAGCTCCTCGAACGCGGCCTGATCGACCAGATCGACCTGCACGTCGCGCCGGTCCTCTTGGGCGACGGCATCCGCCTCTACGAGAACCCCGGCGGCGAGCCGATCCGGCTGCACAACCTCATCGGCGACGATCCGCACCTGGAGGTCGACCTCCGCTACGCCCCGGCGCGGGCCTAGGGTGCGGGAGTGGTCAGCCTGTTCTCGCTTCCGCTCCTGCAGACGCCGCGTGCCCGGGTGGCGCGCACGATCCGGGCTGTGACCGGTGGTCCCAGTCCTCTCGCCGGCCGGACCGTGCTGGTCACCGGCGCCAGCTCGGGGATCGGTGAGGCGACGTCGTACGTCGCGGCTCGACGTGGCGCGCACGTGCTCCTCGCCGCCCGCCGGGCCGAGGAGCTCGAGCGGGTGCGGAAGACCATCGAGGAGCGCGGCGGGCGGGCGTCGACCTACCTCGTCGACATGGCCGACGGTGACTCGATCGACGCGCTGGTGGAGCAGCTGCTCGCCGAGCACGGGGCGGTCGACTACCTGGTCAACAACGCCGGCCGGTCGATCCGGCGGTCGCTGGAGCTGACCCACGACCGCTTCCACGACTTCGAGCGGATGATGGCGGTGAACTACTTCGGCGCGGTGCGGCTCACGATGGGCCTGCTGCCGGCGATGCGCGCCCAGCGGTTCGGCCACGTGGTCAACATCGTCACCTGGGGCAACCAGATCAAGGCCCCGAAGTTCGCCGCCTACATCGCCGCGAAGTCGGCGCTCGACGTGTTCGGTCGGATCCTGAGCCGCGAGGCCTACTTCGAGAACGTGACCTGCACCAACATGCGCGTCGCGATCGTGCGTACGCCGATGATCGCCCCGACCGCTGAGTACGAGGGCCGCGGCGAGAGCCCCGAGGAGTGCGCCGAGCGCGTCGTCCGGGCGCTCGAGGACCGGCCGGTGACGGTCGACGGCGCGTTCGGCTCGGTCTACGAGGTCCTCAACATCGTCACCCCGCGCCTGGCCGATCTCGCGATGGCGGTCTCGCATGTTCGTGGGTCGGACTCCGCTGCCGCCCGCGGGACGGCTCGGACCACGGACTGAGTCACCAGCGACCGCGGTGGACGACGTCCTCCAGCGGGGTGCGCTTGCGGCGGGTGGGGGAGCCCTTGGCGCCCCCGGAGGCGGGGTGGCCGATGGTGACGGCACCGATCGGGTCGAACGCGTCGGGGATGTCGAACGCCTTGCGGACCGCGGCGTCGGACTCCGGCGGGATGCCGAAGTAGAGGGCGCCGAGGCCCTCTTCGACCACTGTCTGCAGGATCAGCATGGTCGCCATCGCGGTGTCCATGTGCCAGAACGGCATCGGCCAGTGGGCCTCGTCGCGGTCGGTCCAGCCCTTGTCGGGCTGCGCGTACCGGTCGAGGTAGGCCGCCTTGGAGGAGCAGGGGATCACGATCACCGGGGCCTGCATCATCCCGGTCAGCCACGCGTCGGGACTGTCGATGTCGTCGGCCGTCGCCTCCCAGTAGCGGCGTACGTCCTCGGGGTTGTCGAGGACGAGAAAGGCCCAGCCCTGGGAGAAGCCTGCCGACGGTGCCCGGGTGGCGTTGTGCAGGATCTTGTCGACCACCGCCGGGTCCACCGGATCGCTGGTGTAGCTGCGGACCATCTTGCGGCGGCGTACGACCTCGGAGAACTCCATAGGCCCAGTGTCCCGTCTAAGGCGCGGAGCGCCTGCCCTAGGTCGGAAAGTAAGGCGCCCGGGTCGGTAAGTAGGGCGCGCGACCGATTCGGGTGCCTACCTCAGCGGAGGAGTCTTCTCGATGTCAGCAGGACACCCAAGCAGGACAACTCAGCAGGAGATCGAGATGTACACCACCGTAGGTTACGAAGCAGAGGTCAAGTACCGCCGCCAGCAGATCCAGAAGGACCTGGCGAAGCGCCAGCGGGCCACCGAGGCTCGTCAGACGCGACGCAACCGCACTCGCTGAGATGCGGCCGCGGGACCATCAACGCCGAGCAGGAGAGATCCCGCTCGGCGTTGCTTCATGTCCAGGGCACGGCAGCCTCGACCCCCGGGCCGACCCCTGGGCCGACCCCTGGGCCGACACGGTGTTGTCGGAAGGCGCGATGATTGCGCCCATGGCGCAGAGTGCCGAGAGGCTGGTCGGACGTGATGCCGACCTGGAGACACTGGCGGGGCTGGTGGGGCTGGACGGCACCGCACAGCCGGGCGGACGTAGGCATGTCCTCCTCGCGGGCGACGCCGGTGTCGGAAAGACCCGGATCCTGCGTGAGCTCCGCGGCCGTGCCGCCGCCGACGGCAGGCAGGTGCTGGTCGGCCACTGCCTCGACTTCGGCGACAGTGCCGAGGCCTACCTGCCCTTCACCGAGATCCTCGACAACATCACCACCGCGCTGCCCGACGTGGTCGCGCAGGTCGCCGACGTACATCCGGCGCTCCTGCGGATGGCACCCGTCGCTCGTGCGCTCGGCGGGGCTGACACCGCCGTCCAGGAGGCGCTCGACCGGGGCAACCTCTTCGCCGCGATCCACTCACTCCTGGAGCGCGCGGCCGAGAAGGCGCCGCTGCTGGTCATGGTCGAGGACACCCACTGGGCCGACCAGTCCACCCGTGACCTGCTGACCTTCCTCTTCACCCGGCCGTTCGACGGCCCGGTCACGATCCTCGCCTCCTACCGCGCCGACGACCTCCACCGCCGGCACCCGCTGCGCCGCCAGCTCGCCGAGTGGACCCGGCTGCCCTCGGTCGAGCGGTTCCACCTCGGCCGGCTCTCGGACGACGACGTACGCGTCCTGGTCGGTGAGCTCGCCGGTGACCTCACCGACGGGGTCGACGTCGAGAGCGTCGTACGCCGCGCCGACGGCAACGCCTTCTTCGTCGAGGAGCTGGTGCAGGCCGCCGGCGCCGACGAGCTGCCCTGGGACCTCGCCGACCTGCTCCTGATCAGGCTGGACCAGCTCGACGCGACAGCGCGCGAGGTGGTCGACACCGCCAGCGCCGCCGGGCGCGACGTCAGCGACGAGCTCCTCGAGGCCGTCGCCGGTCTCGACCGCGCCACCCTCGACGCCGGGTTGAGGCAGGCGATCGAGCGCGCGATCCTGGTGCCGCGCGAGGACGGATACTACGTCTTCCGGCACGCGTTGCTCGGCGAGGCGGTCTATGACGACCTGCTGCCGGGGGAGCGGGTCCGGCTCCATCAGCGGTACGTCGAGGCGCTGAGCAGCGACCTCACGACCGGCAGCGCGGCCGGTCTCGCCCGTCACGCCCGTCTTGCCGGCGACCACGAGACCGCGCTCGCGGCCGGGATCGCCGCCGGTGACGAGGCTGCCGCCGCCGGTGGTCCCGACGAGGCCTCGCAGCACTATCAGCAGGCGATCGCCCAGCTCGCCGGTCGTGCAGACTCCGACCATGACACCCAGCGCCTCGTCGACCTGGTGGTCAAGGCCAGCGACGCGATGGTGGCCGCCGGGCACGCCGACCGGGCCGGGAAACTGGCCCGTGAGCAGCGGGAATCCCTCCCGGCCGACGCCCCCGGGCTGTGGCGTGCGCAGCTGATGACGGTCGAGATCGAGACCAGCTTCGCCTACGTCAACGACGTCCGGGTGGGGGCGCTCGCGGAGAAGGCGATGGCCGAGCTGCCCGAGGACGCCCCGCCGTTGGTGCGAGCGCGGCTGCTCGCCGCGTACGCCCGGTCGCTGATGATCTACCGCCGTCACGACGACGCCGAACGAGCCGGCCGGGAGGCGCTGGCGCTGGCTGAGGAGCTCGGCCGGACCGGCCTCGCCGCGGAGGTCGCGGCGACGCTGGCCGGGTCGTGGGGGCGTCCGCCTCAGCTGTGGATCGAGCCGCTCCGTGAGGCGGTGGCGCGGGCCGCCAAGGTCGGCGCGTTGCACCCGGAGTTCCGCGCCCGGCTCCAGCTCGCCTTCGCCCTCGACGCGGCCGACCGTCGCGACGAGGCCGGCGAGAGCTACCGCAGCGCCTTCGAGCTCAGCGTGGAGCGGGGCGTCCCCTGGGCGCCGTACGCCTTCGACGCCCGGATCGCCTGGCTCGACTACCTCCACACCGCCGGCCGCTGGGACGAGGCGCTCGCGCTGACCGACGCGTACGGCATCCCGCCGGCGCTGTGGCCGTGGCTGGAGTCCAAGCGGCTGATGATCGAGCAGGCCCGCGGAGCCGACGTCGGCGCCGAGGCGCGGCGGCTGCGGCCGTCGTGGAAGCAGGAGGTGGCCACCGCCAGCGAGTCGGCACCCGTGGAGATCCGGGCCGCCGCAGGTCGTGGAGACATCGACGGTGCGATCGAGGCCTACGACGCCGGCGTCGCGGCGCTCACCACCGGCTGGGGAAAGTGGTTCGGCGCTCATGCCCGGCTCTCGGCGATCGCCGTCGGTGCGATCGGCTCCGCAGTCCCGGCCGTCCCCGTCGGTGCGCGCCCGCAGGTGATGGCGCAGGTGGACCGCATCCTCGAGGCCGGCACGCGGCCCGTCGAGACCGAGCAGCCCTGGGGGCTGGAGGGGCAGGCGTGGTCGGCGCGGCTGCGGGCCGAGGGGCTCCGCGCCCACTGGCTGGCCGGCATCTCCGTCCCCGAACAGGCCGACCTCGTCGAGGCGTGGCGCGAGACCGTGGCCGCGTTCGAGGCGTTTCCGCACGTCCACGAGCTCGCCTGGTCTCGGGTCCGGCTCGCCGAGATCCTTCGCGCCGGTGGCGACACCGCCGGCGCGCGTGTGCTGGCTGACCGGGCCAGGGAAGCGGCGAAGCGGCTCGGCGCTCGACCGCTCCTCGACCACCTGCTCACCCTCGGCACCACGCCGCAGCGGTCGGCGGCGGGTCCCTCCGGCCAGCTGACCGCCCGGGAGAGCGAGATCCTCGCTCTGGTCGCCGCCGGGCGCAGCAACGGCGAGATCGGCAAGCAGCTGTTCATCTCGACCAAGACCGTCTCGGTCCACGTCTCCAACATCCTGGCCAAGCTCGGCGCCTCCGGCCGCACCGAGGCAGCGGCCATCGGCCGCCGCCGGGGGCTCGTGGAGTGACGCTGATCACGCCTGAATGAGGCACCCGTGACGTACGCCTAAGGCAGGCGCCTCATGCGTGGCGCTACCTCAGGAGCCGAGTCTGGATGCATGACTTACACCAACCAGATCAGCTATGACGCCGAGCTGGCCTACCGCCAGCAGAGCATTCGCCGCGCGACCGCGGCCGACCGCCTCGCCCGCCAGGTGAGGCGCCGCCGTCCCCGCCGGATGGACTCGATACACAACTGAGTCCCCGGAGGTCGGTAATGCGGGAGAATCCCGGGCCCGGAGGCGCGATGATGGGGGACATGGCGCAGAGTGCTCGGTCCTTCGTAGGTCGCGACTTCGAGTTGCAGACCGTCAGCGGGCTGCTCGGAGTCGCCTCGACAGGCTCGACCACCGATGCCCGACGGCAGCACGTCCTCCTCGCCGGCGACGCCGGCGTCGGCAAGACGCGTCTGCTCACCGCGCTGCGCGACAGTGCCGTCTCCGACGGCTGGCAGGTGCACGCGGGCCACTGCGTCGACTTCGGCGAGAGCGCCGTGGCGTACATGCCGTTCTCGGAGATCCTCGACCGCATCGTCGCGGACCTGCCCGACGTCGTCGAGCGGGTGGCGGCCGACTACCCGGCGCTGGCCAGGCTGAGGCCCGTACGCCGGGTGATGGGCGCCAACCAGGGAGCCGCCCCGACCGGCACCGACCGTGGGCAGCTCTTCGACGCCGTCCACACCCTCTTCGAGGCGGCCGCCGAGAAGGCGCCGTTGCTGGTCGTGGTCGAGGACACCCACTGGGCCGACCAGTCCACCCGCGACCTGCTGACCTACCTCTTCACCCGGCCCTACGTCGGCCCGGTCGCGATGGTCGCGTCCTACCGTGCCGACGACATCCACCGCCGGCACCCGCTGCGCCGCCAGGTCGGCGAGTGGGGCCGGCTGCCCGACGTCGAGCGGATCGTCCTCGAGCCGCTCTCCGACGACTCGGTGCGACTGCTGGTCCACGAGCTGGCCCCCGGCAAGGTCGACGCCGAACGAGTCGTACGCCGCGCCGAGGGCAACGCCTTCTTCGTCGAGGAGCTGGTCCAGGCCGGCTGCGACGAGGACCTCCCGGTAGACCTCGCCGACCTGCTGCTGGTGCGGCTGGACCGGCTCGACGGCTCGGCCCGGAGCGTGGTCCGCACGGCGAGCATCGCCGGGCGCCGGGTCACCCACGAGCTGCTCGCCGCGGTGACCGAGATGAAGACCGACGAGCTCGACGACGCGCTGCGCACCGCGGTCGAGCAGAAGGTGCTCGAGCCGACCGGCTCGCGCTACACGTTCCGGCACGCGCTGCTCGCCGAGGCGGTCTACGACGACCTGCTGCCCGGTGAGCGGGTCCGCCTGCACGCCCGGTTCGCCGAGGTGCTGAAGGAGACCCCAGGGCTGGGTGCGGCCGCGGAGCTCGCGCTGCACGCCAAGCACGCCGGTGACCTCGCGACCGCGCTACGGGCTCGCATCGCCGCGGCCGAGGAGGCCCGCAGCGTCAGTGGTGTGGGCGAGGCCGCCCATCACTACGAGAAGGCGCTTGGCCTCGCCGCCGACCCGAAGGTCACCCAGGCGGCGGCGGTCAACCTGGACCGGGTCTACGAGCGTGCCGCCGACACGCTCATCCTCGCCGGGCTGCCCTCGCGCGCCGACGCGATCCTGGCCGAGCGGCTCGAAGCCATCCCGTCCGGTCCGTCGGTGGGCCGGGCGCTGCTGCTGGCGACCCGGGCCGAGGCGGCCATCGCCATG
The DNA here is from genome assembly GCF_042719275.1 of Nocardioides sp. NPDC058538. NCBI lineage: Bacteria > Bacillati > Actinomycetota > Actinomycetes > Propionibacteriales > Nocardioidaceae > Nocardioides > Nocardioides sp. NPDC058538. Next base: position 94,916 of record NZ_JBHXNY010000014.1, read on the forward strand.
GAGAACGGCGACCCGCTCACCCACTCCCACGACGCGATGGTCGCGCTCCCTGCCGACGCCGAGCCGAAGGCGCGGTGCGCGGTTCTCGCCGTGCGCACCCGGACGCTGGTCGCCTATCGCCGCAGCGAGGAGGCCGAGGCGGTCGGGCTGGAGGGCATCGAGATCGCCGAGCGGCACAGTCTCTCCAAGCTCGCCTCCGACATGGCCACCAGCCTGTCGATGCTCAAGGTCCGCACCCGCCGGGGTGGCGGCGACAAGGTCGAGGGCTTCCGCCAGGTGCTGCGCGAGACCATCGAGCAGGCGCGGCAGGTCGGGTCGACGTACGCGGTCAGCCGGGGATTGTTCGCGCTCGGCCGCTCCTATGACGAGGCCGGCGACTACGCGGAGGCGCTGAGGTGGTTCCGGGCGGTGATCGACGACGCCGGTGGTGAGTCGCTGCAGTGGTCCATGTACCTCGCCGCGGCCAGAGCCGACATCGTCCGGATCCAGATGGTCCTGGGGGAGTGGGACGAGGCGCTGGCGCTGGCCGGCGGCAACCTGCCCGACGCGCCGCCGGTCCCGGTCGCACTCCTCGATGTGCTCCGGATGATGATGGAGCAGGTGCAGGGGGCATCGGTCGGTGACGCGGCCAACGCGTTGCGGCCGTTCTGGACCCAGGAGGGCCTGATCGCCCTCTACGGCTCGATCGTGGAGATGACCGCGTCGGCCCGTGGCGGCGACCCCGAGGGAGTGCTCGGGGTCTACGCGGACGCGGTGGAGACGCTCTCCCAGTTCTGGACCGAGTGGTTCGGCGGCCGGGTGCGGCTGGCGGTCGTGGCCGCCTCCGGGATCGCGCAGATGCTGCCCTCGCTGCCGGCCGCGCGCTGGCCCGCGTTGGTGGAGGCCGTCGACGGGCTGCACAGCGACGGCGAGCAGGTGGTCGCGCAGTACGAGCCCGGAGAGTGGGGCCCAGAGGGACGCTCCTGGACCGCTCGGCTGGAGGCGGAGGTGCTCCGCGTCCACTGGCTGGCCGGCATCGACACCCCGCCTCAGGAGTCGCTGCTGGCGGCATGGGAGCGCGCCGAGCAGCAGGTCGAGGCCTACGGCGATGTCCCAGGTCTGGCCGCCGTCCGAACGACGTACGCCACCATCCAGCGGGCCACCGGCGACGTGGCCGGCTCGCGGGTGACCGCCGACAAGGCCCGGGCGACCGCGAAGCGGCTCGGGCTGCAGCCGTTGCTCGACGAGCTGAGGTCGCTCGGTGCGACGGCGGTCAAGCAGCAGCAGGCGACGTCGACGTCGCTGACGCCGCGGGAGAGCGAGATCCTGACGCTGGTGGCCGCGGGACGCAGCAACGGCGAGATCGGCAAGCAGCTGTTCATCTCCACGAAGACGGTCTCCGTGCACGTCTCCAACATCCTCGGGAAGCTGGGCGCCGGGAGTCGCACGGAGGCGGCCGCCATCGCGCGCCGCCAGCAGCTGATCAGCTGAACCTGTGGTGCTCGACAGGAACGTGTGGCTCAATTGTCACCATCACCACGGGCGGGTCGAGGAGCAGATGTGAAGCAGGGCGGGCAGCACCCGATCGCAGCCGGAGTCACGGCGCTCGTCGCGGTCGCGGTCGGGGTGGGGCTGATCATCGGGATCGGGATGTTCGTCGGTGCCAACATCCTGGGCCTCGGTGGCGGCGGTGCCGCCGACGACCAGGCCACCGACCCGGACGCGGGTGCCTCGCTCTACGCCCCGTCGCCCAAGCCGACCAAGACCGCGAGCGGGCCGGCGATCACGCTCAACGCCTCGCCCACGAGCGCTCCGGAGAAGCAGGCGGCCTCCACGAGCTCGTCGCCGTCCGAGACCGTCGAGGAGAAGCCGGCGAAGAAGGAGATCACCCTCCAGGCCGGAATCGTCCAGGCGAAGCCGATGGAGCGGATCGACCTCAGCGGGATCTACCCGCGCGGCGAGGGCGCCATCCTCCGCCTGGAGCGCAACGACGGCCAGGGCTGGGAGGAGTTCGGGATCCCGGACGTACGAGTCACCGGCGAGCAGTTCTCCACCCCGATCCAGTCCGGCCGGATCGGGAAGCACAAGTTCCGGATGAAGGACATCGACACCGGCACGTACTCCAACGTGGTGACCGTGACGATCGGCTGAGATCGAACCGAGGATGGAATAGGCCATCATCGGCTTGGTTGTATGTGGGTATGACGGTTCCCACGATCAAGCTCAATGACGGCACTTCGATCCCGCAGTTCGGTCTCGGCGTCTGGCAGGTTCCGCTGGACGAGACCGAGCAGGTGGTGAGACAGGCTCTCGAGGTCGGCTACCGCCACATCGACACCGCGCAGATGTACCAGAACGAGGCCGGAGTCGGCGCCGCGCTGAAGAGCGCCGGGCTCGCCCGCGACGACCTCTACGTCACCACCAAGCTCAACAACTCCCAGCACGACCCCGCCAAGGCGAAGGCATCGCTGGAGAGGTCCCTGGAGCTGCTCGGTCTGGACCGCGTCGACCTGTTCCTGATCCACTGGCCGCTGCCGACGCAGTACGACGGGACGTACGCGAAGACGTGGGAGGCCCTCGTCGGCCTCCGCGAGGAGGGCCTGACCACCTCCGTCGGCGTCTCCAACTTCCAGCCCGACCACCTCGACAAGATCGTCGCCGAGACCGGCGTCGCGCCCGCGGTCAACCAGATCGAGGTCCACCCCTACTTCGCCAACGAGGCCGCGCGCGCCGCCACCCTGGGCCACGGCGCGAAGGTCGAGTCGTGGTCCCCGCTCGGGCAGGGCGGCGGCGAGCTCACCGACCCGGTGGTCGCCGAGATCGCCTCCGCGCACGGCAAGTCGCCCGCCCAGGTCCTGCTCCGCTGGCAGATCGACCGTGGCGACATCGTCTTCCCCAAGTCCGTACGCCGCGAGCGGCTCGAGGAGAACCTCGCGATCTTCGACTTCGAGCTGAGCGCCGACCAGGTCGCCGCCCTCGCCGCCCTCGACAAGGGTGAGTCCGGCCGCTCCGGCCCCAACCCCGACACCTTCGACTGGATCCCGTCCTTCTGATCCCCGACCCCCGCCGAGTCGGCTCGTCATGACGAGCCGACTCGGCCTGGTTTTGGCCGGCGTTGGAATAGGGGGCGTAGGGTCTTCGTTGTGGAGAGTGAACGAAGTTGAGTTGATCCGACTCAACTTGTTTGCAACACTCGGCGGCAGCAGTCGCTGGGCGGGTGCAGAACAACCCAAGTCTTCCGGGGTCTCCCCAGGGAACACAGTCCACATACACACAGCTTCAACAAGCGGAGGTAGCAAAGATGGCACGTGCCGTCGGTATCGACCTCGGGACCACCAACTCGGTCGTCTCGGTTCTGGAGGGTGGCGAGGCCACCGTCATCGCGAATGCCGAAGGCGCCCGTACGACGCCTTCCGTGGTCGCGTTCAGCAAGTCCGGTGAGGTTCTGGTCGGCGAGGTCGCCAAGCGCCAGGCCGTCACCAACGTGGACCGCACCATCCGGTCGGTCAAGCGTCACATGGGCACCGACTGGAAGGTGAACATCGACGACAAGGACTTCACGCCGCAGCAGATCAGCGCGTTCGTCCTGCAGAAGCTCAAGCGCGACGCCGAGGCCTACCTCGGTGAGACGGTGACCGACGCGGTCATCACCGTCCCGGCCTACTTCTCCGACGCGCAGCGCCAGGCCACCAAGGAGGCCGGTGAGATCGCGGGCCTCAACGTCTCCCGCATCGTGAACGAGCCCACCGCCGCGGCGCTGGCCTACGGCCTCGACAAGGGCGACGACCAGACCATCCTCGTCTTCGACCTCGGTGGCGGCACGTTCGACGTGTCCCTGCTCGAGATCGGTGAGGGTGTCGTCGAGGTCAAGGCGACCTCCGGTGACAACCACCTCGGTGGTGACGACTGGGACAACGCGATCGTCAAGTGGATGGTCGAGAAGTTCAAGGCCGCCAACGGCGTCGACCTGGCCGCCGACAAGATCGCCGCTCAGCGCCTCCAGGAGGCCGCTGAGAAGGCGAAGATCGAGCTCTCCTCGAGCCAGAACACCTCGATCCACCTGCCCTACATCACCCACGGTGAGTCCGGCCCCCTCCACTTCGAGGAGACCATGACCCGGGCGGAGTTCCAGAAGATCACCGCCGACCTGCTCGACCGCACCAAGAAGCCGTTCGAGTCCGTCCTCAAGGACGCCGGCGTCGCCCTCAAGGACATCGACCACGTGGTCCTGGTCGGCGGCTCGACCCGGATGCCGGCCGTGACCGACCTGGTCAAGAGCCTGCTCGGTGGCAAGGAGCCCAACAAGGGCGTCAACCCCGACGAGGTCGTCGCCGTCGGTGCCGCGCTGCAGGCCGGCGTGCTGAAGGGCGAGGTCAAGGACGTACTGCTCCTCGACGTCACCCCGCTGAGCCTCGGCATCGAGACCAAGGGCGGTGTCTTCACTACCCTGATCGAGCGCAACACCACCATCCCGACCAAGCGCTCGGAGATCTTCACCACGGCTGACGACAACCAGCCGAGCGTCGAGATCAAGGTCGCCCAGGGTGAGCGCCCGATGTGGTCGGAGAACCAGCCGCTGGGCAACTTCGAGCTCACCGGCCTCCCGCCGGCGCCGCGTGGCGTGCCGAAGATCGAGGTCGCCTTCGACATCGACGCCAACGGCATCGTGCACGTCTCCGCCAAGGACCAGGCCTCGGGCCGCGAGCAGTCCATGACGATCTCCGGCGGCTCCGCGCTGTCGAAGGACGACATCGACCGCATGGTCAAGGAGGCGGAGCAGTACGCCGAGGAGGACGCCAAGCGTCGCGAGTCCATCGAGATCCGCAACCAGGGTGACAGCCTCGTCTACACCACCGAGAAGTTCATCACCGACTCCGGCGACAAGGTCCCGGACGACGTGAAGACCGAGGTGCAGGCCGACCTGGACGAGCTGAAGAAGGTCCTCGAGAACGCAGACGCCGACAAGGACGCCATCCAGACGGCGATCACCAAGCTCGGTGAGTCCTCGCAGAAGATGGGTGCGGCCATGTACGCCGCGGCCGAGGCCGAGCAGTCCGCTGCCGGTGGTGCCACCGGCGCGACCGGTGAGGCCGACGACGACGTCGTCGACGCCGAGATCGTCGACGAGCCCGTCGAGGGTGAAGAGGGCGACAAGAAGTGACGAAGCGCCGCCCCGGCGGGGCGGAGGAGGCCGTCGAGGAGACGACCTCCGAGGCCCCGCAGCCCGAGACCGACAACCCTTCGACAGGCTCAGGAGGGCCCTCAGGACATCGCGTCGAGGAGTCGACCGAGGCCGTCGAGGTGGACGCTCCTGAGGGCGACGCCTCGGACTCGGACGACGCCGCCGAGGAGGAGGCCTCCGTCGAGGAGGCGGAGGACGAGGCGGACGAGGCAGACGTCGAGGAGGACGTGGTGATCGAGGACGACAGCGAGGTGGACTTCATGGGCGATGCCGCCGACGAGGTCGACAAGCGGGTCTCCGAGCTGACCACGGACCTGCAGCGTCTCCAGGCCGAGTACGTCAACTACAAGAAGCGGGTCGACCGTGACCGCGAGCTGGTCTCGCAGAACGCGACCTACAAGGTGCTCGCTCCGATCGTCGAGGTGCTCGACACCATCGACCGTGCCCGCGAGCACGACGAGGTCGACGGCGGCTTCAAGGCCGTCGCCGACCAGCTCGAGAAGATCGTGACCAACCTGGGTCTGAAGAAGTTCGGTGAGCCGGGCGACGTCTTCGATCCCAACCGTCACGAGGCGCTCAGCCACATGGGCACCGACCCGGAGGTCGAGGAGACCTCGGTCAAGCTGGTCGCCAAGGCCGGCTACATGATCGGCGACCGGGTGGTCAGGGCCGCGCAGGTCCTGGTCGTCGACCCGGAGTGACCCGGAGTGACAACCATGGGTGGCCGGGGCTGTCGAGAGATCGACAGCCCCGGCCACCGAGAAGAAGGGAGGAGGGGCTAGGTGGCTGAGAACGACGGGATCCGGCCGGACTGGATCAACAAGGACTACTACGCCGAGCTGGGTGTCAAGAAGGACGCCTCGGGCGACGACATCAAGAAGGCCTATCGCAAGCTCGCGCGGGCCAACCACCCCGACTCCAACCCGGGCGACGACGCCAAGCACGAGAAGTTCAAGAAGATCGCCGAGGCCTACGACGTCATCGGCGACACCGAGAAGCGCAAGAAGTACGACGAGGTTCGCACCCTCGGCGCCTCGGGCGGGTTCCCTGGTGGCTTCGGCGGCACGGGTGGCGGTCGCGGCTACAACTTCGACGACCTCTTCGGCGCCGGTGGTGCCCAGGGCGGTGGCCTCGGCGACATGTTCGGCGACCTCTTCGGTGGTCCCGGTGGTGCCGGGGGAGGCTTCGGTGGGCGGCGTACGACCCCGAGGGCTCGGCCGATCAAGGGCGCCGACGTCGAGACGAGCGCCACGATCGGGTTCACCGACGCGCTCGACGGCGTGACCATCTCGCTGCGGCTGACCTCGGACGCCGCCTGTCCCGACTGCAACGGCACCGGTGGCAAGCCCGGCACCAAGCCGCGGGTCTGCCCCGAGTGCGAGGGCGCAGGCTACGTCGTCAACTCCGTCGGCGGCGCGTTCTCGATGAACGAGACCTGCCCGCGCTGCGGTGGCCGCCAGCTGATCTACGACGAGGCCTGCCCGACCTGCCACGGCTCCGGCCGCGGCACCTCCGCGCGCACCATCCAGGCGCGCATCCCGGCCGGCGTCAAGGACCGTCAGCGGATCCGGCTCAAGGGCAAGGGTGCCGCCGGTGAGAACGGCGGCCCGGCCGGTGACCTCTACGTCACCGTGCACGTCACGCCCCACCGCGTCTTCGGTCGCAAGGACGACAACCTCACCATCGACGTACCGGTCGGGTTCGACGAGCTCGCCCTCGGCGCCGAGGCGAAGCTGCCGACGCTGTCCGGCTCGCCGGTGACGCTGCGGATCCCCGCCGGGACCCCCAACGGGCGTACGTTCCGGGTCCGCGGCAAGGGGTTCCGTCGCTCGGACGGCACCGTGGGTGACCTGCTCGCGACCGTCGAGGTGCAGATCCCGGCCGTGCTCGACGCCGACGCAAAGGCCGCTGTCGAGGCTTATCGGTCCGCGATGGCCGGCAAACCCCTGCGTACGTCCCTTCTCGAGGAGTCATGATGAGTGACGGATTCGGCAGCCCTGGGCCGGATGCGGCGGTCTACGTGATCAGCGTCGCCGCGGAGCTGACCGGGCTGCACCCGCAGACGCTGCGTACCTATGAGCGGATGGGCCTGATCACCCCTGGTCGCACCGGGGGCGGCGGGCGGCGCTACTCCTTCCACGACATCGAGCTGCTGCGCTCGATCGCGGACCTGACCGCGGCCGGCATCGGCATCGAGGGCGTGCGTCGCATCCTCGCTCTCGAGCAGCACGTCGACGCCCTGCGCCGGCGCAACGAGGAGCTGCTGCACGAGCTGGCCGCGACCCGCGAGGCGCTCGCCCAGGCCAGGGCGGCGGCGCCCGAACCGAAGGGGCCCGTCAACAGGCTTCCTGCGGTTCGCCAGGCTCCGCCAGGACAGGCGATCGTGGTCTGGCGGCGCCAGCAGCAGGGCTGACACACCCCTATTGATCGCTTGACAGATTTGTTGGCGAGTTGTGGACTTCGGGTAAAACCGATGTTGGTGCCATACCCGCATACTGATGAGTAAGCCGCGGGTGTCGGACCAACCCCCATATGGTCGGGGCACACGCGGCGGACCCGGTGGAGCCGACCCGAGACGGACCCGCCGGGTCCTTCCAATTTCGGCGTGGCAGGGATTCCCGGTTGACCGATTGCCTGTCTCGTGTGACAGATCTGGCCCCCGGTGCGAGCGTCGCCTTGGATCGAGCCTCGATGATCGGGCAGGATCTGAAGTGACGCCTGCGCGCGGCGCGGGCGAGATATCTCCCAGCTCGGTGACTCTCGGCGCGCCTCTGTGTTGATCGGTGCAGTCTCCGGATAGCGGGAGACTCACTGACCGAAATACAAGGGGTCCCGTGTCTAGCGTCGTCGACGTGCTCTCCGGGTGGGACATCGACTGGTTCGAGTTCTGGTCGGTCCCGATCTTCACCGCCGTGACCGGCTGGCTCATCAACTGGTCGGGGCTGTGGATGCTCTTCTCCCCGATCCATTTCCACGGGATCACCGTGCCCGGGCTCAAGCAGATCGCCGGCTCGCTGCCGCGCAAGGTCCAGGAGATCCCGGGCATCCTGCGCGGCGGGCTCGGCTGGCAGGGGATCGTGCCGGCACGGGCCGCGAAGATGGGCTCGATCGCCGTCGACCGGGCGCTGTCGCAGATGGCGACGGCCCGAGACTTCTACGAGCAGCTCGAGCCGGACAAGATCGCCGCCCACATCGTCGACGTCTTCCGTCCCGAGATCCCGCTGCTCGTCGACGAGATCATGTGGCGTGAGCATCCGCGGTTCTGGCGCGATCTGCCGCGCCCGCTGCGTACGGTCGTGATCCAGCGGGTCCAGGACCGGCTCCCCGAGGTCGTCGGGGACGTGACCGTCGAGATCGGCCACCACATCGACCAGATCTTCGACCCGAAGATCATGGTGATCGAGAACTTCGAGAAGGATCCCTCGATCATCGTGCGGATCTTCAAGGACTTCGGGGCCCGTGAGCTGCGGATGATGGTCGTCTTCGGGGCGATCTTCGGCTTCCTGCTCGGTATCCCGGTCGCCGTCGTCGACCAGGCCTTCCACATCTGGTGGCTGCTGCCGATCCTCGGTGTACTGGTCGGTTGGACGACCAACCTGCTCGGCATGCTGCTCATCTTCGAGCCCGCCGAGCCCAGGCGGATCGGGCCGTTCAAGATCCAGGCGCTCTTCGCCCGGCGGCAGTGGCAGGCCTCGGACGTCTACGGCAAGCACATCGCCAAGGACGTGATCACGCTCGAGCACATCGGGGAGCACCTCCTCAACGGGCCGTCCGGCGACCGCACCCGACAGATGCTCGCCGCGGCCCTCGAGCCGGCGGTCAACGCAGCGGTCGGACCGGCCTATGGTGCGGTCCGGGTCGCGGTCGGGACCAGGAGGTTCGACGCGATCCGGTCCTCGGTCGCCGAGCAGGCCGTCGACTACACGCTCACCCCGCTGCGCGACGCCGCCTTCAGCCAGCAGCAGTCGTGCAACATCCGCCGGCTCATCGCCGACCGGTGCCGGGCGCTGCCCCCGAAGACCTTCGTTGAGATGATGCGAGCCGCGATCAAGGAGGACGAGTGGCTGCTCTACGCCCACGGGGCGATCATGGGGCTGGCGGGCGGGTTTCTGCACGTCGCAGTCTTCGAATGGTGGAACGTGTTGTGAACGCCCTCCACATCAACACCGAGCCGGAAGCCCGTCAGCCACGCTCGATCGAGCCGCCCGAAGAGCTCGTCGAGGGCCGGGAGGGGATGCACCGCATGCCCACGCCGGCCCCGAGCGGTGGTCTCGTCGACGATGCGATGGAGGTCCTCCCTGGCCTGCTCCGGATCTCCGCGGTCACGGTCGCCCACACCGCTGGCTGGGGGCTGAGGACGTACGCCAGAGGGGTGGGGCGGGTCGCGAAGGCGGTCGTCGATCCCGACGAGGCGGTCCGGCTCACCGAGGACGTGGCGACCAACGCCCGCCAGGTGACCGCCCTCGCGAAACGGGTCGCCACGGGCAACCCGGTCACCGGTCTGCTGGAGCGGTTCGCGCTGCCGGCCGCCGAGAGCGCGCGGGCGGCGATGGAGGGCCGCGCCGCACGGGTCAACGGAGTCGCCCCGGGCACGGAACCCGACCGACTGCGCCGGACCGGCGAGGAGTTGCTGCGCCGCTCGCGTGACGTATGGGACGAGAACGAGCGCCATCCGGCCTTCGTCAGCATCCTCGACGAGCTGGCCCCCGACGAGGCCCGCATCCTGGTGCTGATGCTCAAGGACGGCCCGCAGCCGGCCGTCGACGTGGTCGAGGGCGGCATCATCGGCCACCTGCGCGGGGCTCGGATGATCGCCCGGGGACTGACCATGATCGGCGCGCAGGCCAGCGTGCGCTACCCGTCGCTGGTGCCGCAGTACCTCAACAACCTGACCCGGCTCGGTCTGGTCTGGCAGTCCGAGGACCCGATCAGCGAGCTGATCCGCTACCAGGTGGTTGAGGCGCAACCCGACGTACTCGCAGCTCTCCACGCCAAGGGCGGCGCCCGGATCAAGCGACGCGCGATCCACCTGACCCCGTTCGGGCAGGACTTCGCCCGGGCCTGCTTCGCCGACGTCGAGGATCTCGACCGGCTGCCGAGCCATGAGATCCCGCCCGGCGCGGCGACGGAGGCCCCAACCGATAGCCCAACCGAATAGCAGACGCTTCGGGGTGTTTGCGTTCGCCTGTGGGTAGGGTACGCATACTGACGGTCTGGAACTCTGGCGGAAGGAGCTCGGATGTCGCCGGAGTGGCAGGACTCGCTGGTCAGCTGGTTCGAGGACTGGGCTGCCCACGTCCACTGGCTCTCGCTGATCACCATCCCGATCTTCACCGGGGTGATCGGCTGGCTGATCAACTGGTCGGGCCTCTACATGCTCTTCTCCCCGCTCTCCTTCAAGGGGTTCCAGGTGCCCGGGCTGCGCGAGCTGACCAGGGTGCTGCCGCACAAGCTGCAGGAGGTCCCGGGCCTCGCCCAGGGCGGGATCGGCTGGCAGGGCATCATCCCTGCCCGGGCCGCGAAGATGGGCTCGATCGCCGTGGACAAGGCGATCGCCAAGCTCGGCACACCCAGTGACTTCTACCAGCAGCTCGGCCCCTCGGAGATCGCCACGCACATCGTGGAGACCTTCCGGCCGGAGGTGCCCGAGCTGGTCGAACAGATCATGATGCGCGAGCACCCGCGGCTCTGGCGCGACCTGCCGCAGGCGGTCAAGGACGCGATCGCCGTCCGGGTGCAGGCGCAGCTCCCCTCGATCGTGCACAAGGTCACCGACGACATCGGCATACACATCGACCAGCTGCTCGACCCGAAGCTGATGGTCATCGACCACTTCCGCAAGAACCCTGCCCTGGTGGTCAGGATCTTCCGTGACTTCGGGCAGCGCGAGCTCAACCTGATGGTCGCCTTCGGGTTCATCTTCGGCTTCCTGCTCGGCATCCCGGTGGCGCTGGTCGACCAGACCTTCCATCTGTGGTGGCTGCTTCCCGTCCTCGGCGTGGTCGTCGGCTGGGTGACCAACCTGCTCGGCATGTGGCTGATCTTCGAGCCCGCCGAGCCGCGACGCATCCTGGGGATCAAGGTGCAGGGTCTCTTCCCGCGCCGCCAGGAGCAGGCCGCGGAGGTCTACGCCGACATCATCGCCACCGACGTGATCACGCTCGAGCGCATCGGCGACTTCCTGCTCGACGGCCCCCGCGGCGACGCCACTCGCAAGCTGCTGATCAACGCGCTGATGCCCGCGGTGGACCGGGCGGCTGGGCCCTACCGGGGTGCGGTGCGGATAGCGCTCGGCTCGGAGCGGTTCGACCGGATCAGCACCTCGGTGGCCAACGAGGCGGCGGATCGTACGCTGGTGCCGTTCCGCGATCCCGGTTTCAGCCGTCACCAGGCGGACAAGATCCGTGACCTGGTCGCGCGGCGCACCAAGGAGCTCCCGCCGGGCGACTTCGTGGACATGATGAGGTCAGCGATCAAGGAGGACGAATGGATGCTCTACGCCCACGGCGCGATCATGGGACTCGCGGGCGGCTTCCTGCACCTTCTAATCTTTCCGACATGAGCGAGCGTCAGCGAGTGATCATGGGATCCACCATGGCGCCGCATCCGTATTCTGGCGCTTGCGCTACGGAGGTGGCGCCATGAGTTTCTTGGGCAAGGTCGTCCCGACCGCCTCCGCCGTGGCCGGCACCGCTCCCGGCCTGGCGAGGGTGGCCGCGGGGGCTGCCTGGCACACGGCCGGGTGGGGACTGCGCACCTCCGGCCGCGCCGGGATCCGGGTCGCCCGGGCGATGGTCGACCAGGACGTACGCGTGGGGCTGGTGCGGGAGACGGCCGAGGCGGTGGGCATCGTCGCCGGCACCGCGGCCCGGATCATCCTGCCCAGCTCGAACCAGGTGATGGAGCTCTCCGACGCCGACTACGAGGCCGCCGGCCGCGATGTCGTGCTCGCCCGCACGAGGGAGGCCGAGGCGTCCGAGGACTCCCTGCCGGTGCTGCGCCGGCGAGGGGCCGAGCTGCTCGACCGGTCCCGCGACGTCTGGGCCGATGAGCAGGGGCACCCGGCGTACGCCCGGATCCTCGACGAGCTCGCGCCCGACGAGGCGCGGATGCTGCTCTACCTGCTCCAGGCCGGGCCGCAGCCCGCGGTCGACATCCGCACCGGTGGGCCGGCTGGCCTCGTCGGCAGCACCATGATCACTCCCGGTCTCAACATGATCGCCAGGCGCAGCGGCGTGCGCTATCCGGACCGGGTGCCGGCCTATCTCAACAACCTGTTCCGGCTCGGGCTGGTGTGGTTCTCCAAGGAGCCGCTGCCCGACCCGTTGGAGTACCAGGTCCTCGAGGCCCAGCCCGACGTGCTCGAGGCGCTGCACTCGGTGAAGTTCGCCAAGATCGTGCGCCGCTCGGTTCACCTGACGCCGTTCGGCGAGGCCTTCGGCCGCACCACGCTGGTGGACGAGGTCTCGGCCGAGGCCACCTTCCCGCAGCATCAGGCTCCAGTCACAGGCGGGGCGGATCTGCCAAAGGCGTAGCGATCGCCTCGGCGAGCTTCGTGAACTCAGGGTCGACGGTCTGCGGTGACACATCAGCGTCGCGTTCGAGCATGATCCCGGGGAGCCGTCGCCCGGCGTACGCCTCGACCGCGGTCGCGAGCAGCGACAACACCGGCTCCGGCATCGGGTGGGCATGGGTGTCGATGTAGAGACTCTCGCGCTCGATGCCGCCGGCGACGTGCATGTAGGCGACCGCGTCGAGCGGGAAGCGACTGAGCTCGGCTGCAGGGTCGGTGCCGCGGGCGACCGCGGAGGCGTAGAGGTTGGCGACATCGAGGACGAGGCGTACGCCGGTGCGCTCGACGAGCTCGGTGAGGAAGTCGGGCTCGCTGATGGTGTCCTCGGGCCAGGTGAAGGTGGCGGCGATGTTCTCGACCGCGAGCGGCACCGGCAGCTGGCCCTGCGCGGTCCGGACGTTGTCGACCAGCACGTCGAGCGAGTCCTTCGTGCGCGGCGGCGGCAGCAGGTGGCCTGCTTCCAGGACGTCGCCGTGCAGCGGGTCGGGGGAGTCGCTCGCCCGCACGAACGCGACGTGCTCGGAGACGAACGGGCTGTCCAGGACCTCGGCGAGCTCGGCCAGTCGGGTGAGGCGGTCCGCCGCCGGGTGGTCCGCGCCGGCCAGGCCGAGGGTGACGCCGTGCGCGATGACCGGGACGCCGAGATCCAGGACGGCCTGCGGGACCCGCGCCGGTGCGGTGTTCTCCGCGACCACCTCGGTGAACCCGAGCCGGCCGGAGGCGGCGTACGTCTGGAGGAGCTCGGCGATCGCGGGGCGCCATGCCACGGCGATGCCGGAGACCGATGGGTTCACAGGGTGAAGTGTGGCGGATCGAACGCGGCCGGTGTGGGCCCTTCCGGTATCCTGAACACCTGTTCTCCGATCTTTCAGCAACCCTCGCCGGTCCTGGCTCGAGGTCCGGGTAGGAGCCCCCATCTTGGCCCGCAAAGTCGTTCGTTCCCTCCCCTTTCATCGCGTTGTGATGCGGTTCGCGGCTCTCATCGGCGTCGCCGCGGTGACCGGGCTGGTCGCCTCCGGCATGGCAGTCCCGTTCATCCATCTGACCGGCGTCGCGGCCAAGTCCGGCGCCCAGGCGATCGACGAGCTGCCCCTCGACATCGACATGGGCGAGCTGTCGCAGACGACCCGCATCCTGGATGTCCACGGCAAGGTGATCACGACCCTCTACGACCAGAACCGGTCCTACAAGGCGCTCGACCAGATCTCGCCCAACATGCCGAAGGCGCTGCTCGCGATCGAGGACAGCCGCTTCTACGAGCACGGCGCGATGGACCTCAAGGGCACGCTGCGGGCACTGCTGCGCAACTCGGCCTCCGAGTCGGGCTCGGTGCAGGGCGGCTCGTCGATCACCCAGCAGCTGGTCAAGACGACTCTCGTCTACGGGGCCGACACCGACGAGGAGCGGGCCGCCGCGACCGAGAAGTCCACGGCCCGCAAGATCCGCGAGCTCCGCTATGCGATCTGGCTCGAGGAGAACCACGACAAGGACTGGATCCTCGAGCGCTACCTCAACGCGGCGTACTTCGGTGACTCGGCCTACGGGGTCCAGGCCGCCGCGAAGCACTACTTCGGTGTCGACGCCGCCGACCTGACCTGGGGGCAGGCCTCGATGCTGGCCGGGATGGTGAAGAACCCGACCGGCTACGACCCGACCGACTACCCGGACGCCACGGTGGCGCGCCGCAACCTGGTGCTCGAGCGGCTGGCCCAGGTCGGCGATCTGCCGCGGGCCGACGCCGAGAAGCTCAAGGAGAGCGAGCTCGGCCTCAACGTCCAGGACAGCCGCAACGGCTGCTTCGGATCCTCGGCTGAGTTCTTCTGCGACTACGCGCTGCAGTGGCTGCTCGCCGACAAGTCGCTGGGCGAGACCGAGGCCGAGCGCTGGCGGCTGCTCCAGACCGGCGGCCTGACCATCAGGACGACTCTCGACGCGAGCTTTCAGAAGGCGGCGCAGCGGTCGGTGAGCGGCCGCGTCTCGCCCACCGACAACGCCGTCGGCGCCCTGGCGATGGTCGAGCCCGGCACCGGCAACGTCAAGGCGCTCGCGCAGTCGCGGCCGATGGGCGAGAACCGGAAGAAGGGTGAGTCCTACCTGAACTACCTGGTGCCGAAGGAGTACGGCGACGCCAACGGCTTCCAGGCAGGCTCGACCTTCAAGGTCTTCGTCGGCGCCGCGGCGATCGAGAAGGGCTTCCCGCTCAGGCAGGAGATCCCGTCGCCGGCCAAGAGGACGTTCAACCAGGGCTCCTTCGCCAACTGCCCCGGCGAGGGCAACTTCAGCCCCAACCCCTACCCGGTCGGCAACTCGACCACCTCGGGCAACAAGAACCTCTACACCGGCACCCGCGAGTCGGTGAACACCTTCTACGTCCGGCTCGAGCAGTTCACCGGCGTCTGCGCCCCCTACTCGCTCGCGAAGAAGATGGGTGTCAGCCTGACCGATCCCGCCCACGAGCGGGTGCCGTCCTTCACCCTCGGCCCGGTCGACGTCAGCCCGCTGGAGATGGCCGAGGCGTACGCGACGTTCGGTGCTCGCGGCAAGCACTGCGACTCGCGGCCGGTGACCGAGATCGTCGGCCCGGACGGGAAGACGATGAAGGAGTACGCCTCCTCGTGCGAGCAGGTGATGCGTACCGGCACCGCCGATGCGATGAACGACATCCTCCGCGGCGTGCTGCAGCCGGGCGGGTTCGGGCAGCGGCTCGCGCTGGGCGTGCCGTCCGCCGGCAAGACCGGGACCACCAACAGCAACCGCGCGGTGTGGTTCAACGGCTACACGCCCAAGCTGGCGACCGCGTCGATGATCGCCGGCGCCAACTACGAGGGCAAGTGGGTCTCTCTCAACGGGCAGCGCCTCCGCGGTGGCTACGTCGCCTCGGCGTCGGGCTCGACCGTCGCCGGCCCGATGTGGGCCGACGCGATGCGGGCGATCGATGGCAAGCTGGGCTCCGCCAACTTCGTACGTCCCGGCGCCAGCGTCGTCAACGGCAAGGGCGTCAAGATCCCGAAGGTCGAGGGGCTCTCCACCGCCAAGGCCACTGCCCGGCTCAAGGCGGCCGGGTTCAAGCCGGTCGTCGGCAAGCGGGTCAAGTCACGCTGGAAGGCGGGCACGGTGGTGGGCACGGTCCCCGGCAGCCGGGCGATCAAGGGGGCGACGGTCGAGATGCTCGTGTCGAAGTGGCGCGGATAGAGGTTTCGCGGAGGGGGCTGCGTTGGTCTCGACACGCTCGCTGGCGCGAGGGTCTGAACGAAGTGGCCCTCGACCAGCGGAGGCGCCCCGCTATGCGGCTGACCGCGCCCGGGCTGCCTCGACCGCGTCGCGGAAGGCGCGGGTGACGTAGTCGGGGACGGGTAGGCCGCGGTCGCGGGCCCAGAGCAGCTCCTGCTCGACCCGGGCCACGTCGGCGGCGAGGTCGCGGCCTTCGTGATCGACACCCAGGGTCTCCATGACATCGCCGAAGTCGGCGAGCTGGGTGACGCTGTTGACCCCGACGGGGGCGAAGGAGATCCGGCGCAGGCGTCGGACCAGCCACTTCTGCCAGGCCGCGAGCGTGGCCCAGTGGGCGCGGGCGGAGAGCTGGTAGAAGGCGTAGTGGCCCGGCTCCTGGCGTTTGATCGGCGCGATGACGGTGTCGGCGACGGCGTGCTCGCCGGTCTCGATGACCCCGTCGTGGAGCAGGTTGTAGGCGATCACCGCAGAGCGTTCGGTGGCCATGCCGGTCAGGTAGTAGAGCATCCGGCAGACGTCCTGGAACGGCTCCAGGTGAGCCAGCAGGCCGAGCACCTTCAGCTTCAGGCCGACGTGGTCCAGATCGGTGGTCGCCGGCGGGCGGCCGAGGATCTGCTGGAGGCGGTCGAGGATGAGTCCGTGCTGGATCTCCTGCGGCTGCCACACCTCGGCGTAGAACTGCTTGTCGACCTCGGGTGGGTTGGGGAGCATGGTCGAGATCTCGAGTACGTTGCGGTCGACCTCGAGCTCGACCCGCGCCATGTAGTCGAGCACATGGCCGAAGCGGGCGCCGAAGCCTGCCGGGTCGTTCACGGTGAAGTCGACCGAGTCCATCGGGATCGGTGGGTGCTCCTCGCCGAGGCGCGCGACATGAGCAACGAGACGTTCGGTATCTGTCGGCATCGAGGCGGCTCCCGGTGGGGTGTCAGCAGCGTCTCCAGTGTGCCCGCACTGAGTGGCTTTGTAACGCGATTTTACGTGAACGAGGGGTGTTGGCCTCGACACTTTTCGTGCGCCGGCTCGACCAGCGGGGGAGAGCGATGGTCGAGAGGGGCGCGAGGGGAGGGCGCGCCGAGGCCAACACGTTTGGGGCCGAGCCTCAGGACGTGCTCGCGGAAGCCTCCGGGCCGGCGGACTCGGTGGCCGTCTCGGTCGGGGTCTCCGACGGAGCCTCGGTCGGGGTCTCGGTCGGGGTCTCGGTGGGTGTCGGGTCCTCGGTGGGTGTTTCGGTGGGTGTTTCGGTGGGTGTTTCGGTCGGCGTCTCGGTCGGCGACCCCGTGGGGGAGCCGCTCGGGTCCGGGCCGGAGGTGGGCGACGGGACGACGGATCCGTCATCGCCGGGGGAGTCCGAGGGTGACGGGGAGGAAGGCGTGGTCGAGCCGCCGCTGGGCGTACCGGTGTCCGTCCCGCCCGATGGCGAGCCGCCTGAGCGCCGGGGCGGCTGGGCGCTGGGCGAGGCGCCGGAGAGGGGCTCGAGGTCGGAGGCGGAGGTGACCGGGATCTGCGCGGCAGGCAGGACGACATCGGTCGGTGCCTCGAAGGTTCCGAGCCGATAGCCGTCGGCGATCTGCAGGACCGCCGAGACGTACGCCTCGCTGTGGTTGTAGCGCAGCACGGCCGAGCGCTGCCCGGCCTCGGTGGACAGGTCGGCGGAGCCGGAGCACAGGTAGACCGCGGCGGCGAGCGCGGCATCGTCGACGTCCTGCGGGTCGCGGCGCCCGTCGCCATCGGCGTCGACCCCGACATCGGACCAGGTCGACGGGATGAACTGCATCGGCCCGACCGCACGGTCGTAGACGAGGTCGCGGTCGTAGGTGCCGCCGTCGGTGTCGAGGATGCGTGCGGTGTCGGCGGCCCCGGTGAGAGGTACGCCGAAGATCCCGGGCGTCGCGACCCCGGAAGCGGACAGCGTGTTACCCCCGGCGCGGCCGTGGTCGGACTCGACCCGCCCGATGGCGGCGATCAGCGACCAGTCGAGATGACAGCCCGGGTCGGCGTCGGCCAGCACCGTCGCGGCGCGCTGGTAGGCGGAGAGCGCGGTCTCGGGGATGACGCCGGCAGCCGCCTCGGCGGCGAACCCGGCAGGCTTGGCTGCGAGGGTGGGACTGACCTTGGGGATGGGCTTGACCGCGGAGACGCTCACCGGCGGCAGCAGCTCCTGGGTGGGCACCTCGACCGGCACCTGACGCACGCTGGCCGTGGCATCGACGGGCCGGCCCTCCTGGATCGCATGGATCGTCCAGGCGGCGGTGGCGGCGGCGACGGGCAGCGCAGCTGCCTTGAACAGCAGACCGGGTCGTGGGGTCATCCTCGGTCACATCCTCGGGTCGGGCGGGGTGGGGCGACGTCACCGATCCAGCCATCATGTGAGCCCCGCCACAACGGGCTGAGCGCGATCCGGGCCGAGAATCCGCGAAACTACTCACGTACGTGACAAGTTTCCGGTCCTCGACACCGGAATCGCCCCGGCCACGGCCGCGGTCACCAGGCACAGCAGCGCGCACCCTGTGGCGAGGAGGACCGAGCCGGCGCCCAGGATCGTCAGCACCGCCCCGACCACCGCCGGCACCAGTGCGACGGGCGAGGCCCAACGACGCCCCACGACAGCCCCGCGAGCGAGCGAGATCAGCTCGGCGACGCGCCGGACGTCGAGATCCGCCAGCCGTACGCCGGAGCTCCCGCCCACGGTCAGGTCGGCCACCGCCTGGGCCTCGGCGTCCTCCGGGCGAGCGCTCACGAAGGCGACGACTCGTCCCTGCTCCTGCAGCTCGGCGACGAGCCGCTCCCGCTTCTCGGGGGCGATCTCGGAGTGCCATCGCTCGATCCCACAGGTCTCGGCGAGGTGCTCGGTCTCGCGGTCGGTGTCGTCGGAGACCAGCACCGGCGTCACCCCCGCGGCCGTCAGCCGTGACACCGACGCGCCCGCGTCCTCGCGCGGCTGGTCGCCGACCACGACGTAGCCCAGCGGCCGACCGTCGAGCTCGACGCCGAGGACGGTGCCGCGGTCGGCGCGCTCGGCCATGCCGACCCAGGACGGCCGCCCGACGCGTACGGGATGCCGGTCCACCGACCCCCGCACCCCTGATCCGGGAACGACGCCGAAGTCGGTCACCTTGCCCCGCGGCGAGAGCCGGGCGACCGCTCGGGCGAGCGGGCCCTCGGCCTCGTGCTCCAACGCTCCCGCGAACCAGCGCAGATTGCGCAGGTGGTCGGGGTCGAGCGGGTCGACGGTGGTCACCACGAGCCGCCCGGTGGTCACCGTCCCCCACCGGTCGAGCACCACGGTGTCGACTCGGGCAGCGAGCGCCCAGGAGGACCGCGGCACCGACTCGATCCCGTGCCGGCGCCCGGCCCAGCTCGCGACGAAGTGCGGGAACACCGACCCCAGGACGTACGCGACGACAGCACCGGCCACGAGAACGATCGCTTCCACCATGAGCGGCTCCAAGTCAGCCGGTCTGCTGCTGGTAGCGGTCGAAGTCGCTCTGGTCGCCGGCGACCCACAGCGGCACGCTCGCCTTGAGCAGCAGCAGGAGCTGGGTGACGAACTCGGGGTCGCGCAGGGACTCCCCGAAGAGCTCGTTGATCCGCTTCCAGCGGTAGCGGATCGTCTGCGGGTGTACGCCGAGGACCGCCGCGATCGCCGGGGCGCTCTCCCGGGTCTCGAGCCAGACCAGCAGGGTCTCGGTGAGGATCTCGCGGGAGTTGGCCGACTCGGCCAACAGCGGCTCGAGCAGCTCCTGGGCGAGCTGGCGGCGCATCACCGGTTCGGCGTGGAGCCAGATCTCGGTGCGGTAGGCGAGGCAGTCGATGACCGGCTTGGCCGGGATCACCCGGGCGTTGACCAGCGCCAGGGCGCGGTTGGCCCAGCGCCAGGCGGCGGGTACGTCCTCGGGTGGCACCGGCCAGCAGATCGAGACCCGCGCCTTGGGAGCCGCCGCCCGGAGCTCCTTGGTCACCGCCTCGGTGTCGCGAGGCGGGCACATCACCACCTGGGTCGGCTCGCGGCGACGGGTGAGGGCGGTGGCGGACAGGGCGTCGGGCGGGATCCGGCCCCCGTCTCGCAGCTCGACCGCCATCACGGTCACCTTCTCGGGCAGCGCCCAGTCGCCCAACGCTGCCTGCACCTCGATCTCGTCGGCGGAGGCCCCCGACAGCATCCGGTCGATCAGCCGCGCCCGGGCGACGTCGTTGTCCTGGTCGCGAGCCTCGGTGCCGGCCTCGAAGCCCTTGCTGACCTGCGAGGTCAGGTGGTCGACGTACGTCGTCATCATCTCGTTGAGCGCGTTCAGTGCCGCGGCGGAGAGCTCGTTCTCGACAGCCCGGCGGCGCAGCTCGTCCCAGAGCTCGGTGGTGGCCATGTCGATGCCCTGGTCGACGATGGCCCGGTCCTGGCCCAGCGCGGCGACCTTGAAACCGACCTTGCGGAAGTGGTCGTCGATCGCGATGTAGGGCGCCGAACGGCCGAGGCCCAGGTCGATGAAATGCGACATCGCGCCGTGCACAGCGGTGAAGATGAGCTCCTCGAATCCCTCGGTCTCAGCCGGCAGCCCCTCGCGCAGGTGACGGGTGATCTTGCGCGCGATCGGCCGCACCTCGCTCTCGAGGCTCTTCAGCATCCACACGGCGGAACCGGGTAGACCGGGGGACTGCTGGGTCTGCGTCATCTCGTGCTCCGTCGCACGTCAAACTCCTTCGTCCAACATGCCCGAGAAGGTGTCGACCACCATGGCACGTCTTTGCCAAGGCTGCCCCCGAATTGCGGTACGACTGTTCCACCAAGCGGGCCGAACGGCGTGAGTGCGCCAGATCCAGTCGGCCGATTTGTCATGCGCGTGACAAATCAGGGCACTCATTTGATGCCTGAGCGAATTTACTCTCCCGTGTGATCAGTGCCACACGTACTGTCCCGATCGTCGACGCACCCCACAACGGCAGAACAGGGAGGTCCCGCGATGGGCGGAACCGTGGAGGTCACCGGGCTCACCAAGAGCTTCGGGTCCCAGAACATCTGGAGCGACGTGACCCTCACGTTGCCGCAGGGCGAGATCACCGCGCTGCTGGGGCCCTCGGGCACCGGGAAGTCGGTGTTCCTGAAGTCGCTGATGGGGCTGCTGCGTCCGGAGGCCGGCGCCTGCCTGGTCGACGGGGTCGACATGGTGAAGGCGCGCGAGTCGCAGCGGCAGGAGCTGCGCAAGCGGTTCGGGGTGCTCTTCCAGGACGGAGCGCTCTTCGGCTCGATGAGCGTCTTCGACAACGTCGCCTTCCCGCTGCGCGCGCACACCAGGAAGCGCGAGTCGGAGATCAGGCAGATCACCAACGACAAGCTCGACCTGGTGGGGCTGATGGGGCAGGAGCACAAGCTGCCCGGCGAGATCTCCGGCGGGATGCGCAAGCGCGCCGGCCTGGCCCGCTCGCTGGTCACCGAGCCCTCGATCATCCTGTGCGACGAGCCCGACTCGGGGCTCGACCCGGTGCGTACGGCCAACCTGGCCCAGCTGCTGGTCGACGTCAACGCGGCCACCGACGCCACGATGCTGGTGGTCACCCACAACATCGAGCTGGCACGTACGCTGCCGGACAACCTCGGCATGCTCTACCGCCGCCGCCTGGTGATGTACGGCCCGCGCGAGGAGTTCCTGCTCACCGACCACCCGGTCGTCTCCCAGTTCATGAGCGGCGACCCGATCGGGCCGATCGGGATGAGCGAGGAGACCGACCACGGCGTCAACGACGACTACGTCGAGGGCGAGGCCTACTACCCGTCCGGTGGCGTGGCGACCGTACGCGCCGGGGCCCGCGCCATCGAGGTGCTGCCGCGCCAGCTCGCCCCCGCCAACGGCTCCCCGCGGTCCGCGGTCGAGCGGCACAGCGCTCGGGTCGCGAGCGGTGCGGCGACGCTCTACACCGCTGATGACGACGACGTTGACCGAGCACCGAGGACGAAGGTCAAGGACCCGGTCAGCCGGGGTCTCGACCAGGTCGGGGCGCTCTTCGCGCTGGGCCTGGACACGTTCCGGGCGGCGTTCCGCAGGCCGTTCGCGGCCCGCGAGCTGCTCGACCAGTTCTGGTTCGTCACCTCGGTCTCCTGGATCCCGGCGATGCTGGTCGCTATCCCGTTCGGAGCGGTGATCGCGCTGCAGCTCGGCACCCTCACGGTCCAGATCGGGGCGCAGTCGTTCACCGGTGCCGCCTCGGTGCTCGCCGTCGTGCAGCAGGCGGCACCCATCGTGACCTCGCTGGTGATCGCGGGGGCGGGCGGAGCGGCGATCTGCGCCGACCTGGGGTCCCGGACGATCCGCGACGAGATCGACGCGATGCGGGTGATCGCGGTCGATCCGATCCAGGCGCTCGTGGTGCCACGCGTGCTCGCCTGCGTGCTCGCGGCGGTGCTGCTCAACGGCCTGGTCAGCGTCGTCGGCGTGCTCGGCGGCTACTTCTTCAACGTCATCATCCAGGGCGGGACGCCGGGGGCGTACCTCTCCTCCTTCACCGCTCTCGCCCAGCTCTCCGACCTGTGGGTGGGCGAGCTCAAGGCGGTGCTCTTCGGGCTCATCGCCGGCCTCGTCGCCGCCTACCAGGGGCTCAGCACCAAGCCCGGGCCGAAGGGGGTGGGGGAGGCGGTCAACCAGTCGGTCGTCGTCACCTTCCTGCTCCTCTTCTTCGTCAACTTCGTGATCACGACGCTCTACCTCGAGCTCGTCCCCGGAAAGGGGGCCTGACATGGCCACCGTTGATGTGGTCAAGAAGCGGTCGAGGCTCGATCGCTCCCTGGACGGGCTCGTCCAGACCGGGAAGGACATCCGGTTCTACGGGAAGGTGCTGGTCGGGATCCCGTCCGCGATCCGGCACTACCCGCGCGAGATCCTCCGGATCCTCTCCGAGGTCTCCTTCGGCACCGGCGCGCTCGCCGTCATCGGGGGCACCATCGGCGTGATGACGGGGATGAGCATCTTCGTCGGCACGGTCGTCGGCATGCAGGGGTACGCAGCGCTCGACCAGATCGGCACCTCGACGCTCAACGGGTTCATCTCCGCCTACTTCAACACCCGCGAGATCGCGCCGCTGGTGGCGGCCCTGGCGATGTCGGCGACCGTCGGCGCCGGCTTCACCGCCCAGCTCGGCGCGATGCGGATCAACGAGGAGATCGACGCGGTCAAGGTGATGGGGCTGGGCACGATCCCCTACCTGGTCTCGACCCGTGTGGTCGCCGGCTTCGTGGCGATCATCCCGCTCTACGTGGTCGGGCTGCTGACCTCTTACGCGGGCTCGCGGATCGTGACGGTCTACTTCTACGGGCAGTCGGCCGGGACGTACGACCACTACTTCCAGCTCTTCCTGCCGCCCATCGACATCCTGCTGAGCTTCGGGAAGGTGCTGATCTTCTCGATCCTGATCATCCTGATCCACTGCAGGCTGGGCTTCTATGCCAGCGGCGGGCCGTCGGGGGTCGGGATCGCGGTCGGGCGCTCGGTGCGGCGGGCCATCGTGGTCGTCGCGCTGCTGGACCTCGCTCTCTCGATGGCGATGTGGGGCGCGACCACGACGGTGAGGATCGCGGGATGAGCCGGCCCACGATGAGCCTGGCGAGGCTTCGCGACGCCTTTCTCGGCCTGTGCTACCTGGCCGTGGTCGCGGCGGTGACGCTCGGCGCCTGGCTCGCCTACGACCAGACCTTCGTCGACCGTTCCGAGGTCACGCTGACCACCGGCACCCTCGGCAACGCCCTCCAGGAGGGCTCCGACGTCAAGCTCCGTGGGGTGCCGGTCGGCACCGTCCGCACCGTCTCGGCCCGCGAGGGCGGCGCCGAGCTGACCCTGGCGCTGGAGCCGGAGGTACTCTCCGATCTCTCGGCCGACACCACCGCGCGGCTGCTGCCCAAGACCCTCTTCGGGGAGCGGTACGTGGCGCTGCAACCGGCCTCCGGGCCCGAGCTGTCGGCCGGTGACACCATCGAGCAGGACCGCTCCGACGAGGCGGTCGAGCTGGAGCAGGTGCTCGACGAGCTGCTCCCGGTGCTCAAGGCGATCCAGCCTCACAAGCTCAACGCGACGCTGAGCGAGCTGGCCACGATGCTGCGCGACAACGGAGACGACATCGGCCAGGTCTTCTCGGCGTGGGCGGACTACCTGAGGAAGCTCAACCCGCTGGTCCCGCAGCTGGCCGACGACCTCGCCGCGCTCGGCCGGGTCGCGGGCCACTACGAGGAGGCCGCGCCGGATCTGCTGGACGCGCTGGACACCATGACCGTGACCGCCGAGACCCTGGTCGACCAGCAGAGACAGCTCGCCGACACGTTCCGGTCGGTGACCACGACGGCGGCCGACACCGACCGCTGGCTCGAGCGCAACCGGGAGACGATCGTGGTGCTCTCCGACACCTCGCGTGATGCGCTCCGCGCGGTCAGCCCGTACGCCTCCTCCTTCCCGTGCCTCTTCAGCGCCCTGCGCGACTACGCACCGGTGATGGCCAAGAACCTCGGCAAGGGCACCGACGAGGCGGGGATCCATGCACTGGTCAGCGTCTCCGACATCCGGCAGCCCTACCCCTCCGGCTACGTGCCGAAGCTGCGCACCGGCGGCCCCCGATGCCCGTACGTCACCGGTCAGACCGGCAGCCAGCCGGCCGTCACCGGGACGGCAGACACCGCCGAGCGGATCGAGGCACCACCGACGGACCGGGTGCGCACCTTCGGTGCGACCACGGGCCTGGGCGAGCAGAACTCCAAGAGTGAGAACCAGCTGATCGCCGAGGTGATGGCACCAGCGGAAGGCCTGGCACCTGATGAGTATCCGACCTGGTCGAGCCTGCTGCTCGGCCCGACCCTGCGAGGCACGGAGGTGATCGTGCGATGAGGCTCGGTAACGGCGGCTCGGTCGCGGTGACGCTCACCAAGTCGGTGGTCTTCGCGCTGGTGACGGTCCTGGCGATGGCGGCCCTGGCGACGACGATCTCCAACGGATCGACCTCCGCGGGGCGTACGTTCACGGCGCTCTTCACCGACGTGACCAGCCTCAACAAGGGCGACGACGTGCGGATGGCGGGGGTGAAGATCGGCACCGTCCAGTCCATCGGGCTGCGCCACAACGACACCGCCGAGGTGGTCTTCACCGCGGCCGACTCGGCGCCGATGGTCGAGGGGACCCGCGCCGAGCTGCGGTTCCGCAACCTGATCGGGCAGCGGTACATCGCGCTGGAGCCGGGCGCTCCCGGCGGCGAGGCGTTGAGGGCCGGCTACACGTTCTCGCTCGACGAGACCCAGCCCGCGTTGGACCTGACGATGCTGTTCAACGGCTTCCAACCGCTGTTCAAGTTCCTCGACCCGGAGGACGTCAACAACCTCAGCGCCCAGATCATCGCGGTCTTCCAGGGCGAGGGAGCGACGGTGGAGTCGCTGCTCTCCTCGACGGCCTCGCTGACCTCGACCCTCGCCGACCGGGACCAGGTGATCGGCGATCTGATCACCAACCTCAACTCGGTCCTGGAGGTGGTCAGCCAGCGCACCGGGATGCTCGACACCACCCTGGTGACGCTGCAGCGGCTGGTCTCCGGGCTGGCCGCCGACCGCAAGACGCTCGGCTCGACCATCGAGGGGATGGGGCAGCTCTCCCAGAGCGTCTCCGGGCTGTTGGAGGAGGGCCGCGAGCCGCTGCGTGACTCGATCGACTCCCTCGGCGACGTCTCGGAGAACCTCGCCGAGAACGACGAGGCGCTGACCGAGTTCCTGACCACCATGCCGCAGAAGACCGACCAGATCGGCCGGATGGCCACCTACGGAGGCTGGCTCAACTTCTACATCTGCTCCATCGACGGGCGGATCCCGAAACCCGAGGGCTACTACGGCGACCTCGGTGTGGACTCGCCGGCAGGAAGGTGCCAATGATGGCCCGCTATCCGAAGTCGTTCGCCGAACGCAACAAGATCGTCATCGCCGTGGTCGGGATCCTGGCCATGACCGGCGTCTTCTTCGCCACCTTCTACGCCGAGGACCTCCCCGTCATCGGCGGTGGCGACACCTACGAGGCCTACTTCGCCGAGGCCGCCGGGATACGTCCCGGTGACGAGGCGCGGGTCGCCGGGGTGAAGGTCGGCGAGGTCTCCGAGCTCGAGCTCGACGGCGACAAGGTGCTGATCAGGTTCCGGGCCAAGGACGTCTCCCTCGGCTCGCAGACCACCGCGTCGATCAAGGTGAAGACGCTGCTCGGGCGCAAGTTCCTCGCCCTGGACCCGGGCGGCTCGGGCCGTCTCCGGGAGCCGATCCCGGTCTCGCGGACCACGACCCCCTACGACGTCAGCGCCGCCTTCTCCGACCTCTCCACCACCGTCGGGGAGATCGACATGGCGCAGGTCGAGGAGTCGATGAACGCCCTGTCGGAGGTCTTCGAGGACACGCCCGAGGACGTACGCGGCCTGGTCTCCGGCCTCACCCGGATCTCCCGCACGATCTCCTCGCGGGACCAGGAGCTGGCCGAGCTGATGAGGACGACGACCAAGGTGACCGGCACCCTCGCCGAGCGCAACGAGGAGATCGGGCTGCTGATCGAGGACGGCGACAAGCTGCTCGAGGAGCTCGCCGCCCGCCGCCAGGCGATCCACCAGATGCTCACCTACACCGACGACCTCGCCAAGCAGGTCACCGGTCTGGTCGAGGACAACCAGAAGCGCCTCCAGCCGGCCCTGAAGAAGCTCGACCAGGTGTCCGAGATCCTGCAGCGAAACCAGGACCACCTCGACAAGGCGCTCTCCCAGATCGGCGCCTACTACCGGGTGGTCGGCGCCTCGATGAGCAACGGGCCGTGGATCGACGTCTACGGCTGCGGCCTCTTCGACGAGAACAACGCGCCGGTGCTCGACAACGACGTCGAGCGCGACTGCAAGCCGGGAGGGACGAGATGAGAAGGCTCATCGCCGGGCTCCTCGTGATCGCCGTCGTCGGCGCGATCGGGTGGGGTGCTGCGTACGGGATCCGGGAGGGGCGGAAGGGCACCACGTTCTCCGCGCTCTTCGAGGCCTCCGTCGGCCTCTATCCCGGCTCCGACGTGCAGATTCTCGGAGTGCCGGTCGGCGAGGTGACCTCGGTGACCCCGGCCGGTGAGCACGTGAAGGTCTCGATGATGCTCGACCCCGGCCAGACCGCTGCGGCCGACACCGAGGCGGTGATCGTCGCTCCGACGCTGGTCTCGGACCGCTTCGTCCAGCTCACCGAGCCGTACGTCGACGGGCCCGAGCTCCGCGCCGGCACCGTCATCGAGGAGACCGCGGTGCCGGTCGAGATCGACGACCTCTACGCCTCGCTGACCGAGGCCGGCGATCAGCTCGGTCCCAACGGCGCCAACAAGAACGGTGCGCTCTCGCGGTTCCTGGAGGTTGTGGCGGCCAACCTCGACGGCCAGGGCGCCGACATCAACCAGGTGATCAGGGAAGGCGCCGATGCGTCGGCGACCCTGGCCGACATCGACCGGGACTTCTTCGCCACCGTCGAGAACCTCGACACCTTCAACAAGACCCTGCTCGAGCACGACGACGGGGTCGAGGACGCCAACCGCCGGTTCGCGCAGGTCACCGATTACCTCGCCGAGGACCGCGACGACCTGGCCTCCGCGGTCAGCAACCTCGGCGAGGCGCTCGCGCTGCTGGAGACGTTCATCAAGGACAACCGCGGCGAGATGCGCACCAGCGTCGAGAACCTGCAGGGGCCGACCCAGGTCCTCGTCGACCAGAACGAGTCGCTCGAGGAGGCGGTCGCCACGATCCCGCTGGTGCTGCAGAAGTTCGTCAACGCCTACGACCCGGACTCCAACACCCTGGTCGGCCGCACCAACCTGAACGAGCTGAGCGTCTGGTCCGGCGACGGCCTCACCGGCCAGACCTCCGAGGACGCGCCACCGGTCCTGCTTCCCGGTGTCGGAGAGGAGCAGTGATGTCGCGCTTGTCGAGATCCCTGTCGAACCCGCTGGTGGCTGTGCTGGCCACGGCCACCCTGACCCTCTCCGGCTGCGGCCTCGGTGCCGTCAGCGGAGGCGTCTACGAGGCCCCGCTGCCCGGCGGCGCCGACGTGGGGGAGGACCCGATCACCCTGAGCGCCGAGTTCAGCGACGTACTCGATCTGGTTCCTCAGTCCAGCGTCAAGATCGACAACGTCGCGGTGGGCCGGGTCTCCAAGATCCGGCTGACCGAGAACGGCCGCAGCGCGCGGGTGTCGCTGGTGGTCAACGACGACGTCGAGCTTCCCGCCGGCACCACGGCGCGACTGCAGCAGACCTCCCTGCTCGGAGAGAAGTACGTCGCACTGATCCGCCCCGCCACGCCCGTCGCGGGCTCGCCCCTGGGTGATGGTGCGGTCCTCGGGAGGGGTGACACCGCGGCGGCCGCGCAGGTCGAGGAGGTGCTCGGGGCCTTGTCGATGG
Source organism: Nocardioides sp. NPDC058538 (assembly GCF_042719275.1). Classification (NCBI taxonomy): domain Bacteria; kingdom Bacillati; phylum Actinomycetota; class Actinomycetes; order Propionibacteriales; family Nocardioidaceae; genus Nocardioides; species Nocardioides sp. NPDC058538. The sequence goes on from NZ_JBHXNY010000014.1 coordinate 123,288, forward strand.
TGCTCAACAGCGGCGGCATCGCACAGTTCCAGGAGATCTCCCGCGAGCTGCAGAAGGTCTCCGACGGTCGGCCGGAGGAGATCAAGGCCTTCCTGACGGAGATGGACCGGTTCGTCTCGGTCCTCGACTCGCGGTCGGCCTCGATCACCTCCGCGATCGAGTCGCTCAACGAGCTCGCGGTCACGCTGGAGAAGGACAAGACCAAGATCTCCAACGCGCTGGAGGGGCTCTCGCCGGGCATGCAGGTGCTCGTCGACCAGCGTCCGCAGCTGGTCGCGATGCTGGAGGCGCTCGACAAGCTCTCCAAGGTCACGATCAGCACCCTGGACGAGGCCCAGGACGACATCGTCGCCGACCTGAAGCTGCTCGACCCGATCCTCGACCAGCTCGCCAAGGCCGGCTCCGACCTGCCCTACGCGCTCGAGATCCTCTTCACCTACCCGTTCCCCGACGAGGTGCTCAACGCGCTCCGCGGCGACTACATGAACCTGTTCATGATCACGAACTTCCGTACTCCTGCCGGTTGCCAGGCCAAGGGCTGCGAATGGCTGCAGCCGGCGGTCGAAGGCGGGTCCGGCGGCTCGGTCAGCTCCCAGTCCGGGCCGTCGGACGCACCGCCCGGACTGCTGCCGTCGACCACCTCACCGGTGCCGGGCTCGTCCTCGCCGTCGATCCCGGGGGAGTCGATCCTGCCCTCCGATCCCGGCTCGTCCTCGTCCTCCTCGGATCCGTCGGAGTCGGGGTCGTCCTCGCCCTCGTCGTCCCCGTCCGATCCTTCCGAGTCGCCATCTGAGTCACCGGCCGGGTCGGGGTCGGCGACCTCTGAGACCTCGCCGGAAGGCGCGGCCGGCTCCGTGGAAGGGAGCGAATGATGCAACGGCTCACCGGAGGCGTACGCGTCAAGCTCGGCCTCTTCGTCGCCCTCGCGCTCGTGGGCACCAGCTATGTCGGGGCTCGATACGTCGGCCTGGACCTGCTCGACGAGCCGTACCGCGTCGACGTCTCGCTGCCCGAGGGCGGCGGCCTCTTCGTGAACTCGGAGGTGACCTACCGCGGGGTGCCCGTGGGCGAGGTGACCTCCCTGGAAGCAGGCTCCGACGGCGTACACGCGGTGCTGGAGATCGAGGGCGACGCGCCCGCCATCCCCGATGACGTGACCGTCAAGGTCGCCAACCGTTCGGCCATCGGCGAGCAGTATCTGGACCTCCGCGGTGGCGCTGTCGGCTCCGCCCGGCTCACCGACGGCGACCGGCTGAGTGCGGGCGAGGAGGCGCTGCCGTACGACGCCTCCCAGGTCATCGAGACCGGCCGCGACTTCGTCGCCTCGGTGCCCGAGGAGGCCCTGGTGACGACGATCGACGAGTCCTACCTGCTGTCCCAGGGAGCCGGGTCCGACCTGCGGAAGCTGGTCGACACCTCGCTCTCGTTCCAGCAGGAGGCCGACCGCAACTTCCTGGTCTCGGCGAGCCTGATCCGCAACTCCGACCAGGTGCTCGCGACCCAGGAGGAGTCGGCGACCAGCATCAAGGCGTGGAGCAACGACCTCGCGCTCTTCTCCTCGACCCTTGCTGACTCCGACAAGGATCTGCGCGACCTGATCGGCGCCGCGCCCGGCTCGGCCACCGAGATCTCGCTGCTGGTCAAGGAGGTCGGTCAGCCGCTCGGGATCCTGATGAGCAACCTGGTCACGCCGGCGACGCTCTTCGGGACGAACGCGGCCGCGCTCGAGTCGACCTTCGTCACCGCCCCGGAGGCGGTCAGCATCGGCTGGGCGATCAACACCTCCAACGGGCCACGGCTGAGCCTGATGCCGTCCTTCTTCAACCCGCCTGCCTGCGTCTCCGGCTATGAGGGCACGGACCTGCGTGCCGGCACCGACGTGAGCAAGGGCAAGCCGTTCAACACCGCGGCCGGCTGTTCTGCCGTACCCGAACCGAAAACCACGAAGACCGAGACAGCCGAGCCGGGGACGGTTAGCGTCCCCACCACGCTCGCCGGACTGATGGGGGAGCGATGAGCACGACAACGGAGAGACGTACGGAGGCCTCGGTGGTCGAGCAGAAGGCGTCGGGATCTGATCGAAGTGGCCCCGAGGGTGTCGAGACCCCGCCGTCGAGGCGCGACCGCGCGCTCGCCTGGGGCCTCCCGCTGGTGGCGCTGTGTGTGCTGGTCGCGGGTGCGCTGACCTGGTGGCGTGCGACCGGCCACGACCAGGAGATGGTCGACGAGGCCGCGCTGCGCGACCGGGTGCTGATCGTCGCGACCAGCCACATCGAGACCCTCAACTCGCTCGACCACCGGAAGGTGGACGAAGGGCTGAAGGGGTGGGCCGCGGTCACCACCGGGACCCTGCACGACCAGCTGACCAGCGTCTCCGAGGAGGACCGCAAGGTCCTCGCCGAGCAGGAGAAGATCTCGACCGGCTCGGTGATGGACGCCGCCGTGACCGAGCTCGACGACGACAGCGCGACCGTGATCGCGGCGGTGGAGATCACGGTCCGCGACGGCTCTGGTTCCGGTGAGGACGCCGAGCCGACGGTCAAGCGCAACAGGTTCGCGGCCGACCTGGTCAAGGTCGGGGACGACTGGCTCCTGGAGAGCCTCGAGCAGGTAGCGGTGAACCTGTCATGAGTCCTCTCGTACGCCGTTGGGCACCGTTCCTCGCCGCGCTCGCCCTGATCCTGGGGCCGGGAGCGTTCTGGCAGGCCGACCGGGAGCGGAAGACCGACCACGTCGGCAACCGCGCCGTCGTCGACGCCGAGGCCACCACCGAGGTGCAGTCGGCCGTCACCACCGGCCTGCTCCAGGTCTTCTCCTACGACTTCTCCGACCCTTCGCCGACCGCTGCTGCGGCCGATGAGTTCCTCGCCGGCGATGCCCGCAAGGAGTACGACCTCCTCTTCAAGCAGCTCCAGGAGAAGGCCCCCGGTCAGAAGCTCGTGCTGAGTGCCGAGGTCCAGGTCGCCGCGGTCAAGTCCCTCGACGCCGACTCCGCCGAGCTCCTCGTCTTCCTGGACCAGGCCTCACAGCGTTCCACCGACAAGGAGTCGTCCATCTCCGCCGCTCAGATCGCCGTCGAGGCCGCGAAGGTCGACGGCCAGTGGAGGGTGACGGCCCTCGACCTCTTCTGATGCCGAGTCGGCTCGTCATGACGAGCCGACTCGGCGGGGGAGGGTCAATCGCCGCCGCCTCCACCGCCGCAGCTCGAGCCGCAGGAGGAGCTGTTGCACGAATGGTGGTCGTTGCCGCCGGAGTCGTAGGTGGAGCCACACGAGCTCGACCCGGAGCTGCCGCCGCCGCGCCTGCGGGGACCTCGCCGGCGGTTGCGGCGCCCTCTCTTGAGCGCGGGCTCGATCAGTAGGTAGATGACCAGGCCGAGGACCCCGAGGATGATCAGGATTTCCACGTGAAGCTCCGTTTCCAGGTGCGGCGGGTGAGGTGCCAGATCTGCGAGCCGAGACCGATGGTGAGCACCCGGCGCCCGCCGATCCGGGTGAGCGCCAGTCGTCGCCGGCCGTCATAGACCTCGTGCAGGCGGAGCCAGTCCGCCCCGATGGTGGTCAGGAAGTCGCGCACGTCATCGTGGGCGCAGCCCTGCTGCGGATGCTGCGCGGCCCAGGCATGGAAGCGGTCGCGCCAGTTCGGGAGCAGGTCGAGCTCGGGGGCGGCGTGCTCGGCGGCCGAGGAGCGCTTGTGGTGCAGCACTCGCGTCGTTGCGGTCGTCCCGGCGGGCTCGAACCCCGGCGGCGTACGTCCCGCCAGCAGGTCGTCGAGGACCTCGCGCTGCCGCGCGGCGAGCTGCTCGCGTACCGCGCCTCGGGAGTCCACGGGAGGAGTGTGCCCGATCGCCGGGTGGTCGGCCACGCCAAACTGACGTAGGTCTCGACCCGCTTCGCGGGTTCGCAGGCTCACCCGCTGCGCTCGCTCGACCTTCTCGCGTTACGACCCCGCTCGTTCCTCGCAGGGTCGTAGGCTCGAAAGTTGAGTGGAACAGACTCAACTTTGGTTGTGTTGAGATAGATGCGGGTGACAGGCACTCGCGGCAGACTCAGGTGCGTCCCCAGGAGGAGAGCAGACACAGATGAGCCAGTTTTCGGCAGACAAGTTCACCACCAAGGCTCGCGAGGCGATCGAGGCCGCGCAGCTTTCCGCCACGACGGCAGGCAACACCACGACCGAGCCGATCCACCTGCTCGCCGCGCTGCTGCAGCAGGACGAGGGCACCGCGACGTCGATGGTCACCAAGTCCGGTGTGGACGCCGAGGAGCTGTCGCGAGCGGCGGCCGCCGACCTCGCCGGGCTCCCGCGCGCCAGCGGGTCCACGGTGCAGCAGCCCGCTGCCTCGGGTGGGCTGACCCGTGTCCTGGCCGGGGCGATCACCCTGGCCACGTCCCTGAAGGACGACTACGCCGCCACCGAGCACCTGCTGATCTCGCTGGCCACGGTCGAGTCGTCGGCGCAGAAGGTGCTCAAGAAGGCCGGGCTCACCGAGAAGGGGCTGCGCGAGACGCTGAAGGCGGTCCGCGGCAACCGCCGGGTGACGAGCCAGGACGCCGAGGACTCCTACGAGGCGCTGGAGAAGTACTCCCAGGACCTCACCGAGGCCGCCGAGCGCGGCAAGCTCGACCCGGTCATCGGCCGTGACTCCGAGATCCGCCGAGTCATCCAGGTGCTGTCGCGGCGTACGAAGAACAACCCGGTCCTCATCGGCGAGCCGGGCGTCGGCAAGACGGCCGTCGTCGAGGGGCTGGCTCAGCGGATCATCGCGGGTGACGTACCCGACTCGCTGAAGGGTCGCCGTCTCCTGTCGCTCGACCTGGCGGCGATGGTCGCCGGTGCGCAGTACCGCGGCCAGTTCGAGGAGCGGCTCAAGGCCGTCCTGGAGGAGATCAAGGCCGCCGAGGGGCAGGTCATCACCTTCATCGACGAGCTGCACACCGTCGTCGGCGCTGGCGCCGGTGGCGACTCCGCGATGGACGCCGGCAACATGCTCAAGCCGATGCTCGCGCGCGGTGAGCTGCACATGATCGGTGCGACCACGCTCGACGAATACCGCGAGCGCATCGAGAAGGACCCGGCCCTGGAGCGCCGCTTCCAGCAGGTCTTCGTCGGCGAGCCGTCGGTCGAGGACACCGTGCAGATCCTGCGCGGCATCCAGGAGAAGTACGAGGCGCACCACGGCGTCCGCATCACCGATGCCGCTCTGGTGGCCGCCGCGACCCTCTCCGACCGCTACATCACCGGCCGGCAGCTGCCCGACAAGGCGATCGACCTGATCGACGAGGCCGCCTCCCGGCTGCGGATGGAGATCGAGTCCTCTCCCGAGGAGATCGACCAGCTCCGGCGCGCCGTCGACCGGCTGAAGATGGAGGAGTTCGCGCTCTCCAAGGAGTCCGACGACGCCTCGCTGGAGCGTCACGCGGCGCTGCGCAAGGAGCTCGCCGACAAGGAGGAGGAGCTGCGCGGGCTGGAGGCACGCTGGGAGCAGGAGAAGGCCTCTCTCGAGGGCGAAGGTGCCCTGCGCAAGCAGCTCGACGCGCTGCGCAGCGAGGCCGAGCGGCTCCAGCGAGAGGGTTCGCTGGGGGAAGCCTCGGAGATCCTCTACGGTCGCATCCCGGAGCTGGAGCGGCAGATCGCAGAGGCAGCAGAGGCCGAGGACGAGGACAACGTCACCGACCGCCTGGTCGGTGAGGAGGTCGCTGCCCAGCAGATCGCCGAGGTCGTCGAGGCCTGGACCGGAATCCCGACCGGCAAGATGCTTCAGGGCGAGCAGGCCAAGCTGCTCGAGATGGAGACCGAGATCGGTCGCCGGCTGATCGGGCAGAAGTCCGCCGTGAGGGCCGTCGCCGACGCGGTGCGCCGCTCGCGAGCCGGGATCGCCGACCCCAACCGCCCCACCGGCTCGTTCCTCTTCCTGGGCCCGACAGGCACCGGTAAGACCGAGCTCGCCAAGTCGCTCGCCGACTTCCTCTTCGACGACGAGCGCGCGATCGTACGCATCGACATGTCCGAGTACTCCGAGAAGCACTCGGTCGCCCGGCTGGTCGGAGCGCCTCCGGGCTACGTCGGCTACGACGAGGGTGGCCAGCTGACCGAGGCGGTGCGTCGCCGTCCCTACTCGGTGGTGCTGCTCGACGAGGTCGAGAAGGCTCACCCCGAGGTCTTCGACATCCTGCTGCAGGTGCTCGACGATGGGCGGCTGACCGACGGTCAGGGCCGCACGGTCGACTTCCGCAACACGCTCCTCATCCTCACCTCCAACCTCGGCTCGGCCTTCCTGGTCGACCCGGTCATGGACGAGCACGAGAAGCGCGAGTCGGTCATGGCGGTGGTCCGGGCGTCGTTCAAGCCCGAGTTCCTCAACCGCCTCGACGAGGTAGTCATGTTCGACGCCCTCTCGCTCGCCGACCTGACCAAGATCGTCGACATCCAGCTCGGTCTGCTCGAGAAGCGTCTGGCAGCCCGCCGCATCTCGATCTCCGTCACCCCCGCCGCGCGGGAGTGGCTGGCCGAGACCGGCTACGACCCGGCGTACGGCGCCCGGCCGCTCCGCCGCCTCATCCAGTCCGCCATCGGTGACCCGCTGGCGCGGATGCTCATCGGCGGTGAGGTCTCCGACGGTGGCCAGGTCACCGTCGACCGCGACGGCGACGGTCTCACCCTGAAGTCCTGAGCCGAGACGAGGGAGTGACCGCGCGAAGCGCGGAGGCGTCAGCCCCGTCGGGCGAGGCGTCACCCCGGTCGCGGAGAGCCATCTCCGAGCCCACGCGACGCCGAGCTCTCGCGTCTGCCGTCGGCTGGGTGAAA
>NZ_JBHXNY010000015.1:0-129217 GCF_042719275.1 Nocardioides sp. NPDC058538
CCCGCCCCAGCCTCCCCCCGTCTGTTTGAGCCCCCCTTCGCCTGCCTATCTCGCCCGTCCGGTGCGCTCTTGTCGTGGGGGGAGGCCCCCCCCCCGGCGCGAGTGACTTCTCGACGGGCTCGGCCCGGTTGGATCAGGTCAGTCGAACTTGCGCTTCTGCCGCGGCTTGCGGGGGCGGTCACCGAAGTCGGAGCTGCTGCCCGGCCGGCCGCCCTTGTCGAAGCGGCCGCCGGAGCGACGCACGGGCCCGCCGCCGGAGTCCTCGGAGAGCTCGATGAGCTTGCCGGAGATGCGGGTCGACTCGAGCGCCTTCCAGGTCTCGGGGGCCAGGTCCGCGGGGAGCTCGACGAGGGAGAAGTCGTTGCGGATCGAGATGTTGCCGAAGTCGGCGCGGCGCAGGCCGCCCTCGTTGGCGATGGCGCCGACGATCTGGCGCGGCTCGACGCGGTGGCGCTTGCCCACCTGGATCTTGTAGGTGGCCAGCGGTTGACCCGTCTGACGCGACGTACCCGTCTCGCGGCGAGGGCCGCGGTCGCTGTCGCGGTCATCGCGACGTCCGCGACGGTCCTCGTAGGCGGGCTTCTCGGGCTCGGGGTCGAGGAGCAGCGGCTCCTCGCCGTGGAGCACCGCGGCCAGAGCGGCCGCGACATCGACCTCGGGGACGTCGTGCTCATCGACGTAGTGACGCACGACCTCGCGGAAGAACTCGATGCGCTCGCCCTCCTGCAGCGCGGCGGTGATGCCGTCGTCGAAGCGGGAGAGGCGGGTCGCGTTGACCTCGTCGACCGAGGGCAGGTTCATCTGCTTCGGCGATGCCTTGGTGTGCTTCTCGATTGCGCGCAGCAGCCACCGCTCACGCGGGGTGACGAACGAGATCGCGTCGCCGGTGCGGCCGGCACGCCCGGTGCGGCCGATGCGGTGGACGTACGCCTCGACGTCGGTCGGCAGGTCGTAGTTGACCACGTGCGAGATCCGCTCGACATCAAGACCACGAGCCGCGACGTCGGTCGCGACCAGGATGTCCAGCGAGCCGTCCTTGAGCTGGTTGACGGTCTTCTCACGCTGGTTCTGAGCGATGTCACCGTTGATCGCGGTGGCCAGGAAACCTCGCGCGCGGAGCTTCTCGGCCAGCGACTCGGTCTCGGACTTGGTGCGCGTGAAGACGATCATGCCCTCGAAGTTCTCGACCTCGAGGATGCGGGTGAGCGCGTCGACCTTCTGGGGGTAGGACACCATCAGGTAGCGCTGGGTGATGTTGGTCGCGGTCTGGGTCTTCGCCTTGACCGAGATCTCCTTCGCATCGCGAAGGTACTTCTTCGACAGCCGGCGGATCTGCGCGGGCATCGTCGCCGAGAAGAGCGCGACCTGCTTGTCCTCGGGGGTGTCGGCGAGGATGGTCTCGACGTCCTCCGCGAAGCCCATGTTGAGCATCTCGTCGGCCTCGTCGAGCACCAGGAAGCGCAGCTGGGAGAGGTCGAGCGTGCCCTTCTCCAGGTGGTCCATGATCCGGCCGGGGGTGCCGACGACGACGTGGACGCCACGACGCAGCGCGGTCAGCTGCGGGCCGTAGCCCTGCCCGCCGTAGACCGGCAGGATGCGTACGCCGTTCAGGTTGGACGCGTAACGCTCGAACGCCTCGCACACCTGCAGGGCCAGCTCGCGCGTCGGCGCGAGCACCAGCGCCTGGGGCGCGTTCTGGTAGATGTCGAGGTTCGAGAGCACCGGCAGCGCGAACGCGGCGGTCTTCCCGGTGCCGGTCTGCGCGAGACCGACGACGTCGCGGCCCTCGAGCAGCGACGGGATGGTCGCGGCCTGGATCGCGCTCGGCGTCTCGTAACCGAGCGCCTTCACGGCGTCGAGGACACCGGCGGACAGACCGAGTGAGTCGAAGGTCGGACCCTGCTCTGCCTCCACGCTGGGCTCACCGCTGGTCGCTTCGGGCGCGGGAGTAGTGGATACGGCAGATTCAGCGTCGGTGCTCACCCTCCAACGGTAGGCCCATATAGCACGATCTCGACATTCCTCGGCGCGGTGGGCCCCGTCACTCAGGACACGATGACTTCGTCGCCGACTGCGATCTCACCGGGGTGCTCGACGCCGAGATGCACCGCCGCCCAGGTCTTGCCGCCCCACCTTCGATGGATCGCGAGCGTACGCAACGGCTCCTTGCTCTTCTCCAGCGTCACCGGATCGATGGTGGTCATCACGCAGCGCGGGACCGGCGAGACCACCCGGAACCGGACCGGACCGATGCCGATCTCGTTCCACCCGTCCTCCACGAACGCCTCCTCGGCACCCTCGACCAAGAGACTGGGCCGGAACCGCTGCGCGGTGATCGTCGCCTCGCTCCAGGAGTCGATCGCAGCGACCGAGGCGTCGGTGATCAGCGAGACCGCGGAGTCGTCCTGGAAGGCCGCGTGGTCGGAGGCGGCGAACCCGTCCTCGGCGTCGAGCACCCGCCGGAACGGGTCGTGGCACCACACCAGGGACAGGTCATCGCGGCCGAGGACACGGCGCAGCCACGTGTCGGCCTCCGGACCTGCCGGGCGCACACGCATCTTCGGACGTTTGAACATCTGGACGTCACGTACGTCCTGGCTCGGGAGCGCCACCTCCATCGGCTCGTGTCCGGGCGCACTCAGCCGGAGGTCGGCGCCGCCGCCGGTCGCCGGGGTGTCGGCGACGATGGTGAAGAGCTCCCGGATCTCCCGCGCGGAGACCAGCTCTCCCGCACCGTCGACGACCATCCACTCCCGGTCCCCGACGAGCCCGGCCCTGCCGACGTACGCCTCCTGCACCGGCCTGATCGCCGTCGACTTCACCGGATGGAGATTGATACCCGCCAGACGCATGGCCCGATTGAACCGCTCTTGGCTACTCAACGGTTACCGATTTAGCGAGATTCCGCGGCTTGTCGACGTCGTGACCGAGGGCCTTGGCGGCGTGGAAGGCGATCAGCTGGAGCGGGATGGTCAGCAGGATGGGGTCGAGCTCGACCTCGTTCTTCGGTACGTCGACGCGCAGCGCGTCGAGCTCGCCGAGGTCGACATCGGGGTGGGTGACGACGACCAGCGGCCCGCGGCGGGCGCTGATCTCGTGCAGGGCCGCGACGTTCCGGTCGGTCAGCTCGTCCTGCGGCACGATCGCCACGGTCGGAACGGACTCGGAGATCAGCGCGAGCGGACCGTGCTTGAGCTCGGAGGTCTGGTACGCCTCGGCGTGCCGGTAGGAGATCTCCTTCAGCTTCTGGGCGCCTTCGCGCGCGACCGGGTAGCCGCGTACGCGACCGACGAAGAACATCGACTCGGCCTCGGCCAGCCGGGCCGCGACCTCCTCGAGGTGTGACTCGCTCTTGAGGATCTCCTCGATCTGGGTCGGCAACGCCTGCAGGCCGGCGATGAGCCGCTTCCCGTCGGCGATCGAGAGGTCGCGTACGCGGCCCAGCTGGAGCGCCAGGAGCGAGAACGCGACGTACATGTTGGTGAGCGCCTTGGTCGAGGCGACCGCGATCTCCGGACCGGCGTGCAGGTAGATGCCGCCGTCGACCGCGCGCGCGATCGCCGAGCCGACGACGTTGACGACGCCGAGGACCCGGCCGCCCTTGCGCTTGATCTCCTGCACGGCGAGCAGCGTGTCGATCGTCTCGCCGGACTGGGACACCGCGACATAGAGGGTGTCGGGCTCGATGATCGGGTTGCGGTAGCGGAACTCCGACGCCGCCTCGGCGTCGGCGGGGACCCGGGCCAGCTCCTCGATCAGTCCGGCACCCATCTGGCCGACGTAGTAGGCCGAGCCGCAGCCGAGGATCTTCACCCGGCGGATCGCGCGCAGCTCGCGCGGGTCGAGGTTGAGCCCGCCGAGGTGGGCCGTGCCGAACCGCTCGTCGAGCCGCCCCCGCAGCGCCCGCTCGACCGAGGACGGCTGCTCCAGGATCTCGGTGAACATCCGCGGCTCGTCGGCGAGCTCGCCGTACTCGTACGCCGACGGGTCCACATCGACCTCGCGAGCCGTCGTGGTGGTCGTCGTCAGATCCTGGCGGAAGGTCGTGAAGCCGGTCGCGGTGATGGTCGCGAGCTCACCGTCGTCGAGGTGGGCGACGGTGGTGGTGTGGCGTACGACCGCGGCCAGGTCCGAGGCGACGTACATCTCCCCGTCGCCGACGCCGACGATCAGCGGTGAGCCGTTACGGGCGACGACCATGCGGTCGGGGAAGTCGGCATGCACGACAGCCAGGCCCCAGGTGCCCTCGACCTGGGAGAGCGCGTCGACGACCTTGGCCTCGAGCGTGTCTGCGGTCGACACTCCGATGAGGTGGGCGAAGACCTCGGTGTCGGTGTCGCTGACCAGCTCGACGCCCGCCTCGGTGAGCCGCCCCCGCAGCGAGGCGGCGTTGTCGACGATCCCGTTGTGGACCACGGCCACGCGACCGTCGGCGGAGACGTGCGGGTGGGCGTTGGCGTCGTTGGCCGGGCCATGGGTCGCCCACCGGGTGTGACCGATGCCGACCTTGCCGGCGAAGCGCTTCGGCAGGGCATCGACCAGATCGCGTACGCGGCCGGCCTTCTTCACCACCTGGAGCCTGCTGCCCAGCACCGCGACGCCCGCCGAGTCATAACCGCGGTGCTCCAGCCGGGCCAGCCCCTCGGTGAGCAGGCCAGCAGCCTGCTGGGGTCCGATGTAGCCGACGATTCCGCACATGTGTCCCGTCCAATCTTTCCGTCGTTCTATCCGTAGATGAGCCGTCGCAGCTGCCGTTCGGTCAGCTGCGGCGCGGCGACGACCCGCGCCCGAAGCTCCTCGGCGAGCTGCGCGAAGATCGCGTCGTTCTTCGCGCCGTAGGTCTTCAGCTGTGAATGCCGGCGGCGTACGTAGGCCTCGACCGGTTCGTCGAAGTACGCCACCACGTCCTCGATCACTCGCGCCGCCTCCGCGGGCACGAGCCCAGTGGTGGCGACCAGGTGGTCGATCAGCGCTTGCTCGGCCTTCACTCCACCAACTGTGAGCCACCCACGGGACAAGGTTCAAGTTTCTGCCCGATTTCGGGCAGGACTTGCCCTTTTGGCCCAAGTGGGGCGCCACGCGCCCGCCTAGCCCCTTTCGAGGGCTCGAAGTGGAGCACCGCACGCCACTTGGCCCACTGCTTGGACATAGGAGTGGGGGTGCGGTACCTTAGGTGAACACAAGGTGAACAGGAGGTGTCTGATGAACGGAAATAAAGTGACTGGCAAGCTCGAGCTCCGCTGGCTCCCCGTCGTCGACCGCCGCGGCCGTAAGCACATGGAGGCCCGCTGGGTCGAAGTCAGTGCACCCGCGACCGCTCGTCACGCTGCCTGACAACCGCTCAACACGCACGAGGCCCGCCCCCGACAGGGGAGCGGGCCTCGTGCATTTAGGGATAGCGTTGTCACTGCAACCAATTTTCCCCCCGTCGTCAGGAAAGGCCACGCGAGCGGGAACATTGGGAGAGATTCCCCCGTTATGATGATTGCAGTTTCAACCAATTCTTCCAGGAGCACACTCGCTATGGGTATTTTCAGCAAGAAGGACACGGCACCCGCCGAGACCGAGTTCGACGCCCCGACCGCCGCCATCGAGGACATCGCGGGTGACTACACCCTCGACATCGCCCACACCCGTCTGGGCTTCTCGGCTCGCCACGCGATGGTGACCACCGTCCGGGGCTCGTTCAAGGAGTTCGAGGGCACCGCGACGATCGACACCGCCGAGCCGTCCAAGTCCAAGGTCTCGCTGACGATCAAGGCTGCATCCGTCGACACCGGCAACGCCGACCGCGACGGCCACCTGCTCTCGGGCGACTTCTTCGAGAACGAGGCCCACCCCAACATCACCTTCGAGTCGACCGAGGTCGAGTTCGACGGCGAGACCTGGAACATCACCGGCGACCTGACCATCAAGGGCACCACCAAGTCGGTCACCGTTCCCTTCGAGCAGACCGGCTCCGCCAAGGACCCGTTCGGCAACACCCGCGTCGGCTTCGAGGGTGCGGTCGCGATCAACCGCACCGACTGGGGCCTCTCCTTCAACGCCGCCCTCGAGACCGGCGGCGTCCTCGTCTCCGAGAAGATCAAGCTCGAGTTCGACATCTCCGCGATCAAGAACGCGGACGAGGCTGCCTGATCCTGAGGTCGATCTGACCCACGACTGCGTCGGGGCCACCGGGAGATCTCCCGGTGGCCCCGACGCATCTCATCCGTGGATCGCTCAGGGCGCGTCCTGGACGTAGTAGTGCTTCTCCGCCCCGACCCGACCGACGCCGACGACGTCCACGGACGAAGAGTCACCGGTCGCTCCCCCGGCGAAGCCGACCTTGTCCGTGCCGAGATCGACACCGCGACCGCCGCCCAGGGGCGAGCCGGTGCCCTCGTCATGGTGGACGACGCCACCGCCGGCGGCATTGTCGACCGGAGACTCGACGTGCGCGCGGCCACTGGCCACGACCGTCGTCCCATCGGTCGTCACCGTCACGGCCGCGTCGCTGCCGGCCGCCGCTCCCGAGATCGTCACCGGACCCGCGGGTCCGCGGTCCGGAGTCTTGATCGGTTGCTGGGCCACCGAGGCGGCCCGGCCGTCGGCCTGCTCAGCGGACTGCGAGTCGGCGCAGGCGACCGCGGCACCGGCGACGATCAAGCCACCTGCCGCAAGGGTCACCGCCGCCGATCGCCGAAGTCCCTGGAGGACCTTCGAGTTCATCGCGTTCTCCTGACGTGGTCGGGGATTGAGGGAATGCGGGACCCCGTCAGCGCCTGCACCCGGCGCCCGAGCGCACGGGGATCGCGGCTGACACCGACGGGGTCCCGCCGAGCGGGGCGAGCGAGGTCCTGGTCACGCTCATAGCCCCACCCATCGGACCGGACGGATCGGCAGTCTGAGACGACTGGCCAGCTTCACGCCCGGTGGTAGATCCATGCAGGGCGACGCCCCCCGGCGTCCAATCGCCCACATGGATCCGTTGCTCGGTTCGACGCTCGACCGTCACGGCGCGTCCGGCATCACGAGCCGTCGCGGCACGGCTCACACCGTGGCCTCGACTGCTCGTCGAGGCCGTCACAGCCTCATTGCTCACCATGGACGCTCCCGAGTTCGGTCCGAATCAGAGCTTTCAGTACTTGTTACGTACGTCGATGCGCCGATGTTGCAGTTCTCGGAGAAATATCGAAGAAGTCCCGCAAACACGTCGCGGAGACGTGTTTGCGGGACTTTGTATCCGAGTCAGTAGCCCCTCAGTGCACCTCCGTCGTCGAGCTCAGCTCCTCGACGACACCCTCGTCGCCCGCGTCGACCGAGTAGTCCGCCGCCGAGGTGGCGTCCTCACCGTCCGGCACGTTGAGCGCCCTCAGGATCGGGGTCAGGACGACGACCACGATGAGATTGAGCAGGAACGCGGTGAGCGCGATGTAGATAGGCGTCTCCGTGCCCGGGAACGGCGCCAAGGGTCCACCGAAATGCTCCTGCGTGGGCGAGGAGACGCCGTACGCGACGATCGTCCCGTACGCCATCCCGACCGCCCAGCCGGCCAGGACCGCCCACCGGTGGAACCACCGGGTGTAGAGCCCGACGACGATCGCCGGCAGCGTCTGCAGGATCCAGACACCGCCGAGCAGCTGCAGGTTGATGGCGTACGACTTCGAGAGCGCCAGCACGAAGATCAGCGCTCCGAACTTCACGATCAGGGACACGATCTTGGCCTGCTTGGCCTCGTCCTGCGGGGTCGCGTCGGGCTTCAGGTAGGCCTTGTAGATGTTGCGCGTCCACAGGTTCGCCGCCGCGATCGACATGATCGCCGCCGGCACCAGCGCACCGATGACGACGGCCGCGTAGGCGACGCCCGCGAACCACGCCGGGAACTGGTCCTCGAAGAGCTGCGGGATCGCCAGCTGCGGGTTCGGCGGGTCGCCGACCATGACCCCCGCCGCGAGGGCGACGAACCCGAGCAGCGCCAGGAGCCCCAGCAGGAACGAGTACGCCGGCAGCAGCGAGGCGTTGCGGCGGATCACGTTGCGGCTGCGGGTGGAGAGGACGCCGGTGATCGAGTGCGGGTACATGAACAGCGCGAGCGCCGAGCCGAGGGCCAGGGAGGCGTAGGCCCACTGGCCGGCCGCCTGCGACGGGAACAGCGCCTTCGGGGCGGCGTCGCCGGCGGCGATCGCGTCGGCGTTCTCGGTGTTGAACGTGTCGAAGCTGTTCTGCACCGTGTCGAAGATGTTCGCCCAGCCACCGAGCTGGGACGGGATGTAGAGGATCGCCACGATGATCACGATGTAGATCAGCGAGTCCTTCACGAACGCGATCAGCGCCGGCGCCCGCAACCCGGAGGAGTACGTGTAGGCGGCGAGCACCGCGAACGCGATGAAGAGCGGCAGGTCACGGATGAACCAGTTCGAGGAGTCGCTCTGCAGACCCATCACCTCGAGCACGACCTCCATGCCCACCAGCTGCAGCGCGATGTACGGCATCGTGGCCAGCAGGCCGGTGACCGCGACGGCCAGACCCAGGGACCTGGATCCGTAGCGGCCGACGACGAAGTCGGCCGGGGTGACGTAGCCGTGCTTGTGCGAGACCGACCACAGCTTCGGCAGGAACGCGAAGATCAGCGGGTAGACGAGGATCGTGTAGGGCACCGCGAAGAACCCGACCGCCGATCCGGCGAACAGCGTCGCGGGCACCGCGATGAAGGTGTACGCCGTGTAGAGGTCGCCTCCGATGAGGAACCAGGCCACGAACGTACCGAAGCCGCGGCCACCAAGACCCCACTCGTCGAGGTTGTCCATCGACTTCGCCCGGCGCCAGCGCGCGGCGGAGAAGCCGAGGATCGTGACCAGCAGGAAGAGGAAGGCGAAGACGGAGACCGCTACCACGCTCACTGGCCACCCTCCTTCCACGGGCGCCCGGCGGTGGCACGGTCACGCCGGAACGCGGCCTTGGCGACGAAGTAGGCGATGGTCGTGAACAGGACCGAACAGGGGATGAGGACGAGCTGGAACCAGAAGTAGAACGGGAATCCGGCGAACGTCGGATCCTCCTTCGCGTACAGCGGCACCGCGAGTGACGGCGCTGCTGCCGCGAACAGGAGGACCCCGACAAGGATCCACGAGCCCTTGGACGAGGACGGCATGGGTCACCTCCGAGAATCTGTCGAAGTGGGGTTCGGACGATCTGTGACCTTGGTCACAATTGCGGACGGTGTCCAGCCCAATTGGACCGATACGACGACGAACGGTCGTTCTGCCGGGACGAACGGTCGAATCGCCTGCCGAGGAACCCCTTCAGGGCTAGCCTGCGAGGTGATCCTCCCCCTCGGCACAGGAGCGCCCCATGAGCACTGAAGTCCCCCGGATCGACCGCCGCCGTCTGCTCGGCGCTGCCGCAGCCGGCGCCGTGGCGGCACCGCTTCTCGCCGGTTCGGCGGGAGCCTCGACCGAGCAGGTCTCACCGCTGGGTGGTGGGGCGGCGGTCAGGACCGGCGCCGAGCGAGCCGCCGGCGACGGCTGGTCGGTGCTGTCTGGCGATCGGGTCGGCATCATCACCAACCCCACCGGCGTGCTCGGCAACCTGCGCAACATCGTCGACGAGATGCACGAGTCGGGAGCGGTCCGGATCGCCGGTGTCTTCGGTCCCGAGCACGGCTTCCGCGGCACCGCTCAGGCGGGCGGCTCGGAGGGCACCTTCGTCGACGAGCGCACCGGGCTGACCGTCTACGACGCCTACGGCGCCAACGTGGCGAAGATGACCGAGCTGTTCACGACCGCCGACGTCGAGACCGTCGTCTTCGACATCCAGGACGTCGGCTCCCGGTTCTACACCTACATCTGGACGATGTGGACGGCGATGCAGGCGGCCGTCGCGACCGAGAAGCGCTTCGTGGTCCTCGACCGCCCCAACCCCGTGGGCGGGACCGCCCGCGGACCGATGATGACCGCGGCGTACACCTCGGGCGTCGGCGCCCGCGAGATCGTCCAGCAGCACGGGATGTCGGTCGGTGAGCTCGCCCGGTTCTTCGACGGCGAGTTCCTCGGGGAGCACGCCGGCGGGCAGCTGGCGCAGCTCGACATCGTCCAGGTCTCCGGCTGGCGGAGAAGGACGTTGTACGCCGACACCGGTCTCGACTTCGTTCTGCCGAGCCCCAACATGCCGACCTCCGACGCCGCGCTGGCCTACCCCGGCACCTGCATGTTCGAGGGCACCAACCTGTCCGAGGGACGTGGCACCACCAAGCCGTTCGAGCTGATCGGGGCGCCGTTCGTCGACCACCGCTGGGCCGCGGCGCTGGAGGAGGCGAACCTGCCGGGCGTGACGTTCCGGGAGGCGTACTTCAACCCCTCGGTCAACAAGTTCGCCGGCCAGGTCTGCGGCGGGGTGCAGGTCACGATCCAGGATCGCGACCGCTTCGATCCCGTCCGCACCGGCGTCGAGATGCTGGTCACTGCCAAGGCCCTCTACCCGGAGTTCGCCTGGCGCCAGGACTCCTGGGACACCGCCCGGCCGTTCTGGATCGACAAGCTCACCGGGTCGACGAGGCTGCGTACGCAGATCGACGCGGGCGCCACCGGCGACGAGGTCGAGGCGGCCTGGCGAGACGAGCTGGCCGACTTCGACGCGACCCGTCGCCAGTACCTGCTCTACCGCTGACCTCGCCCACCCGGCGAGGTCAGCGGAGGTCAGCGAAGGGCGGCGGTGGCGGCTGCGAGGGCGGTGACGCGGTCCCAGTCACCGGAGGCGAGCGCGTCGGCGGGGGTGAGCCAGGAGCCGCCGACGCAGCCGACGTTGCCGAGGCTGAGGTAGCTGGGGGCGGTCGCGAGCGAGATGCCGCCGGTGGGGCAGAAGCGCGCGTCGGGGAGCACGGACGGCAGCGAGCCCAGGTACTTGACGCCGCCGGAGGCCTCTGCCGGGAAGAACTTCATCGCGGTGTGGCCGGTCTCGAGCACCGCGATGGCCTCGGAGACGGTGGCCGTGCCGGGCAGGAACGGTAGGCCGGTGTCGCGCATCGCGCCGTGCAGCGTCGGGGTGGCACCCGGCGAGACCAGGAACTGGGCGCCGGCCGCGGCGGCCTCCTTGGCGAGCACGGGAGTGGTCACGGTGCCGGCGCCGATCAGGACCTCCGGCACCTCCTCGGCGATGGCTCGGATGGCGTCGAGAGCCACCGGCGTACGCAGGGTCAGCTCGACCACGGGCACGCCACCCTCGGCGAGGGCACGGGCCACGGGCACCGCCTGGTCGACGGAGTCGACGACGACGACCGGGATCACCGGGGAGAGGTCGAGCAGGTGGGCGGAGGTGAGGTCAGACATGAACGGGGGTCTCCTGGGGCGAGGCGAACTGGAAGACGGACGCGCCGGTGTCGGCGGAGCCGACGGTGGCGCGGAAGGCGGAGAAGAGCTCTCGGCCGGTGCCGCGCCACTCGGCGTCGAGCGGCGCCCGACCGGTGGTGGGACGGTGCGCGAACTCGTCGGCGTCGACCCCGATGCTCAGGGTGCCGGCGACGGCGTCGACAGTGATCAGGTCGCCGTCCTGCACGCGGGCGAGCGGGCCGCCGAGCGCGGCCTCGGGGGTGAGGTGGATGGCCGCGGGCACCTTCCCCGACGCGCCAGACATCCGGCCGTCGGTGACGATGGCGACGTGCTGGCCGCGGTCCTGCATCACCCCGAGAGCCGGGGTCAGCTTGTGCAGCTCGGGCATGCCGTTGGCCGCGGGGCCCTGGTAGCGGATCACCGCGACGAAGTCGCGCCCGTCGAGGCGCTTCTCGGAGAAGGCGGTCAGGAAGTCGGCCTGGTCGTCGAAGACGACCGCCGGGGCGGAGACCACCTGGTGCTCGGGCGCGACCGCCGAGGTCTTGATGACGGCGGTGCCGAGCTCGCCGGTCAGCACCCGCAGACCACCGTCGCTTGAGAACGGGTCGTCTGCCGGGCGCAGCACGTCGAGGTCGCCGGAGACCGGGGCGCCCTCGACCAGCTCGATCTCGCCGTCGCGGGTGAGCCGCGACTCCTGGGTGTAGGCCGACAGGCCCGGGCCCAGGATCGTGGTCACGTCCTCGTGGAGCAGACCGGCCTCGAGCAGGGTGCGGACCAGGAAGCTGACGCCACCGGCGGCATGGAAGTGGTTCACGTCGGCGGAGCCGTTGGGGTACATCCGGCTCAGCAGCGGGACCACCGGCGACAGGTCGGAGATGTCGGCCCAGGTCAGCTGGATCCCGGCGGCGCGGGCGATCGCGACCAGGTGGAGGGTGTGGTTGGTCGAGCCGCCCGAGGCGAGCAGCGCGACACAGGCGTTGATGATCGACTTCTCGTCGATCATCTCGCCCACACCCGGGCCGCCGGTGAGCGCCAGCTCGGTGGCACGCGCGGCGGCGGCGCGGTTGAGCGCGGCCCGCAGCAGGGTGTCCGGCGAGGCGAACGAGGAGCCCGGCAGGTGCAGCCCGAGCACCTCCATCAGCAGCTGGTTGGAGTTGGCGGTGCCGTAGAAGGTGCAGGTGCCGCGGGAGTGGTAGCTGGCGGCCTCGGCCTCGAGCAGCTCCTCGCGGGTGGCCTCGCCTGCTGCGTACCGCTGTCGGACGCGGGCCTTCTCCTTGTTGGGGAGCCCCGAGGACATCGGGCCGGCCGGCACGAAGACGGTCGGCAGGTGACCGAACGAGAGGGCCCCGATCAGCAGGCCGGGCACGATCTTGTCGCACACGCCGAGCATCAGCGCGGCGTCGAACATGTCGTGCGAGAGGGCGATCCCGGCCGACATGGCGATCACGTCACGGGAGAAGAGGGAGACCTGCATCCCGTCGCGGCCCTGGGTGATGCCGTCGCACATCGCGGGTACGCCGCCGGCGACCTGCGCGAGCCCGCCGGCCCGCATCACCGCGGCCTTGAGGAGCGGCGGGTAGGTCTCGTAGGGCGCATGCGCGGAGAGCATGTCGTTGTAGGAGGTCACGATCGCGACGTTGGGCTTCGCGGCGGGGGTGACCACCTTGAGCTCGGCCTTCGTCGGCGCGGTGGAGGCCGCGAAGCCGTGGGCCAGGTTGCTGCACGCGAGCCGGCCGCGGGCGGGTCCGGTCGCACGGGCGGACGCGATGCGGGACAGGTAGTCGGCCCGCGTGGCCGCGGAACGCTCGATGAGGCGGGCGGTGACGTCAGCGACGGTTGGGGAAACGGCGGTCACGGGTCCTCCAAAAGACAGTGTGCTTTGGCACACCTTGACACGATCTTTGGATCGATACAAGTAATTCTTTGGTACATGAAAGACATAAGGGGCGTACGCTTCACCCCATGCCCGAGATGACAACCGCCGCCGACGTCCTCGCTCTGGTGCGTTCCGGACGCGCCCTGACCCGCAGCGATCTGCAGAAGACGACCGGTCTCTCGCGTACGGCTGTGGTCTCCCGGGTCTCGGCTCTCGTCGACGCCGGACTGATCCTCACCGGGGAGGAGCTCGCCTCCACCGGTGGCCGGCCTCCTGGCTCGCTGACCTTCAACGCCGACGCCGGGGTGGTGCTGGCGGTGGCGATCGGGCGCTCACGCAGCCAGCTCGCTGTCTTCGACCTCGACGGCCGCGAGCTCGCCGGCGACACCCGTGACCACGAGGTCGGGATCGCCGCCGACGACCTCA
This sequence comes from Nocardioides sp. NPDC058538, assembly GCF_042719275.1. NCBI lineage: Bacteria > Bacillati > Actinomycetota > Actinomycetes > Propionibacteriales > Nocardioidaceae > Nocardioides > Nocardioides sp. NPDC058538. Next base: position 13,609 of record NZ_JBHXNY010000015.1, read on the forward strand.
TGCCCGACGTGACCGACCGGCTCGAGCGGCTCCTGGAAGGCATCGAGCCGCCCGTTCTCGGCGTCGGGATGAGCCTGCCCGGCGTCGTCGACCCCGTCCGCCTGGTCTCGGTCGACTCACCGGTGATGCGGGGCTGGGACGGCGTGGCGCTCGACCCCTACTTCGACCGGCTCACCGACGGGCCGCTGGTGCTCGTCAACGACACCGACGCGCTGGCCACCGCGGAGCTCTTCGGTAGCGGGCTGCACCCGCGCGACGCGCTCGTCGTGAAGGCGTCGACCGGTCTCGGCCTCGCGGTCATCGCCGACGGTCGGGTGCTGCGCGGCCACGCCGGTGCGGTCGGCGAGATCGGCCACACCCGGGTCGAGTCCGCCGGCGAGCGCCCCTGCCGCTGCGGTGCCACCGGGTGCCTGGAGACGGTCGCGGCCGGCTGGGCGCTGACGCAGGGCCTGGTCGACTCCGGCGTCTCAGCCGGACACATCCGCGACCTGGTCGCCGCCGCGCTCGCCGGCGACGCCATCGCCCGCGGCCTGCTGCGCGAGGCCGGTCGCCAGCTCGGCGAGGTGCTCGCGATCGCGATCAACCTGCTCAACCCGGAGGTGGTCGTCATCGGTGGCGACATGGCCGGGGCCTTCGACCTCTACACCGCGGGCGTACGCGAGACCGTCTACTCCCGCTCGACCGCCCTGGCCACCCGCGACCTGACCTTCGTCCCCTCCACCCACGCCGACTCCACCGGCATGGTCGGCTGTGCCGCGGTGGTCATCAACCACCTGCTCTCGCCCGAGCGCCTCGATGCCCACCTCGACGCCGTCGCCAAATGACCCCTACTTCGCTCCGACGGTGAAGGCTGCCTCCACCTCGGCGTAGACCGAGATGTCGTCGGGATCGAAGGCGAGATCGGGTGCTCCGGGGGCCGACTTCCGGGCTCCGGCCGGGGCCATCTCCATGTCCAACGCCGCCGCGTACGTCACCTCGCGGCTGACCCCGACGTCGTTGATGCTCCGGACCTCGACCGGACCGAGGTCGAGCGCATCGGCGTAGTCCTGCGCGCGCACCTTGGCCTGGCGCACCGCCTCCTGACGTACGTCACGCTCGACCTTCAGACGGCTCTCCTTGGTCAGCTGCCACGAGACGTGGTCGACCCGGAGTCCCTCGTTGCCCGCGGTGCGGCCGACCCATGTCGACAGCGCCTTGAAGTCGACGAACTCCGCCCAGAGGCCGACCGTCGCACGGTGCACCAGCGGCAGCTGCTTGCCGTCCTTGTGCCAGGGCCGCTCTGCCGACGTGCGCGCCCGCTGGATGACGAGCCTCTTGATCGCGCCCTCCCGCTCGAGCCGCTCGAGCTCCGTACGCACGCCGTGCAGCCCACGCCGCAGCTGCTCCATCACCGGCTCCGGCGCGGGGCCGTCGAACCGGACCTCGGCGGACACCACCCCTCGCTCCGGCGCCACCTCGACACTGTGGGACCCACGCACCTTGATCAGGACTTCGCTCATGCCGCCGCCTCCGTTCGATAGATCGAAGAGTGCGGAACCGGCGGCCTGAGGCCTGTTGTCGCTCGCTGGCGCTCGCTCATGCAACGAACGTACGTCCTCAGGACATATCCTCACCAGGGTGACCGCAACCAGCCGCCTCCGCCAGATGACCGGACGCGACCCGCACGAAGCGCATCGGGCCGCGACTCCCTTGGAGCTGCTCTTCGACCTCACCTTCGTCGTGGCCTTCGGCATGAGTGGCGACGAGCTGGCCCATCAGCTCGCGGAGGGCCACGTCGTGGCGGGGATCGTGGCGTTCTGCTTCGCCTCGTTCGCGATCTGCTGGGCCTGGATCAACTACTCCTGGATGGCCTCGGCCTACGACACCGACGACTGGGCGTTCCGGCTGCTCACGATGGTGCAGATGGTCGGCGTGATCATCATGGCTCTCGGCCTGCCGGAGATGTTCGAGAGCATCCACGAGGGCGATCGGCTCCACAACGAGATCCTGATCGCCGGGTACGTCGTGATGCGGGTCGCGCTCTGCGGCCAGTGGCTGCGCGCCTGGCGCCAGGATCCTGCCCGACGCGGCGCGCACCAGGTCTATCTGGTCACCATCCTCACAGCGCAGGTGCTCTGGTGCGTCATCGCGGTGCTGCCGCTGAGCGTGCCCGTCGCGTTCGCGGCGATGATGGTGCCGCTGGTGATCGAGCTGGTCGGCCCGTTCATCGCCGAGCGCCGCTTCGGCGGCACTCCCTGGCACGCGGACCACATCGCCGAGCGCTACGGGCTGCTGACGATCATCACCCTCGGCGAGGGCGTCATCGGCACCGTCGCGGTGATGTCCGCGATCGTCCACGAGCCGGAGCTGGGGTGGAGCCTCAACGCGATGTTGCTGCTCGCCGCCGGTATCGGCCTGACCTTCGGCCAGTGGTGGACCTACTTCATCATCCCCTGGGCCACGATGCTCGAGCGGCACCGCGACCGCTCGTTCCTGTGGGGCTACGGCCACATCCTGGTCTTCGCCTCGATCGCGGCCACCGGAGCCGGCCTCCACGTGGCCGCCTACCTGCTCGAGGACCATTCCGAGCTCGGCGAGGTCGGCACGGTCCTCTCCGTCGCCATTCCCGTCGGGGCGTACGCCCTGGTCCTCTACCTCCTCTACAACTCGTTCATGCACGTGATCGACCTGTTCCACATCATCCTGGCCGTCCTCACCGCGGCCGTCCTGGTCGCAAGCGTCCTGATGGCGGCCGCGGGCGTGCCGGTGGCGTGGTGCCTCGTGGTCGTGGCTCTGGCGCCGGTGGTCACCATCGTCGGCTACGAGGTTGTCGGCCACCGCCACATCGCCGACCACCTCGAGACCTTCTGATCAGGCCTTCGGGTCGGGGCCGGGCTCGTTGTCCTCGGTCTCCTCGACCTCGTCGATCTGCTCGGCGGTGACGGTGTGTTCGTCGTCGCCGGCCGCGAGGATGCCGTAGAGCTTGCGCCGGGTGTCGGCGAGAACGTCGGCGGCGGCCTGGCGCTGGGCGTCGGTGCCGGAGGTGGCGAGCTGCCACACGGCCGGGAGGACCTGGGCGAGCTCGCCGCCGAGGACTCCGAAGCCGGCCAGGTCGCCCAGACCGCTGGGACCACCACGACCGCCGCGGCCCTGGCCGCGGGCGTTGTCGACGGCCTTGTCGAACGGCGTCCAGACGGCTGCCAGCTCGTCGGCGTGCTCGGTGGCGTAGGTCTTGCCGGCCTCGGTCAGCCGGATCGCCCGGCGGCCGTGCTCGTCGTCGGACTCCACGAGACCCTCGTCCTCGAGCTGCTGGATGGTCGGGTAGACCGAGCCGGGGCTCGGCCGCCACTCACCCGAGCTGCGCTCGGAGATCTGCTGGATCACCTGGTAGCCGTTGATCACCTGGCCCTGCTCGGCCGCTTCGGCCATCACGTAGATGATGGCGGAGCGTACGTCACCACGACGGACCCGGGGACCGGGCCGCTGCGGGGGCTGGTTCTCGAAGCCGAGCAGTGCCGCGATCCACGGCGGCGGACCAGCCGGTCCACGACCGCGACCGTGGTGGCCACCCTGCCAACCGGGGCCGCCGGGTCCGCCCCAACCGGGACCACCCTGCCAGCCATGGGAGCGGCGTGGGCCGCCCTTGCCGAACTCTCGACCCATCTGGTCGATCCACTCACCCCAGGGGTTGCTGTTGTTGTACGTCATCAGGTTTCTCTCTAACTTTCGGAAGACTAGATCGCGTTCCTTCGCGATATATCGTGATCTTACGCCGAAGATCAGAGCGATTCAAGCCAAAACGAAGGGAGCCCCCAGATACCCGGGGGCTCCCTGACGTGACCCTGAGGGTCGCGAGTGCGATCAGACGCCGGGCGCCTGCGGCGGCGTCGGGTTCTGAGCGGTCGGCGCAGCAGCCGAACGCGCGCCGCTCTCGGCCTGGAGCCGCTCCAACTGCCGGGCGGCAGCGTCGCGACCGCCGAGACCGAAGGCGAGCGCCGCAGCAGCGGCACCACCGACGACCACGGCACCGAAGCCGAGGTTGATGATCGAGTCGGCAAGCCCCATGAAGCTCAGCCCGATCGCGACGAAGAGCACGATCGTGGCGTACTTCAGGATCTGCGACGCCGATCCGGGCACGATCTTCGCGAGCACCGAGGCGATCACGACACCGGCAGCGATGATCGCGCCACCGAAGACGACCCGTCCACCCAGCTCGAGCACCTCGGCGATGAACGCGGTGATCTGCGGGAACTCCAGCATCTGCGCCGCCATCACGGCGAAGAAGAGCACGATGCCGATCTGGATCACCTTGGTGATCGCCGGGGTCGCGCTCTGACCCTGCGGCAGCACGTCCATGGAGTGGAGGGCGCGGTCGAAGCCGAGCCCGTCGATGAGCTGACCGAGGACGTCGGCGGCGAAGCGGGCGATGACCACGCCGATGCCGAGCAGGATCGCGGCGGCGATGAGCTTCGGGATCGCGGCCAGGATCATGGCGAGCATGAGCTCCGCAGGCCGCGAGATCGAGCTGATCCCGAGAATCTGCAGAGAGGCGATGGCCACCACGATCATGATGATCGCGTAGAGAACGAGACCGATGACCTTGACGATCTGCGCGGCAGCACCCGAGGGCGCAGCCGATGCATCGTACGGGTCGGCGGCGGTGTCCACACCCACTGTCGCGTCGACCTGGCCGGAGAGCTTGCTGCCGCTGCCGAGCCACTTGTCGAACGGGACCGCACCGAGCGCGGTCTCGACGAGCTGGCGGACGACCTTGGCGACGAGCGCGCCGACGATGAAGACGAAGACCGCGCCGATGAGGTTGGGCAGGAAGCCCAGCACACCGTCGAGCAGGCCCTGGATCGGCGTCAGCACCGAGCTGAGCCCGAACAGGTCCAGCAGCGCGATCAGACCGAAGAGCCACACCAGCAAGGCGGCCACGGAACCGAGGCTCTTGCCGATGGTGTCCCCGTCATTTCCAGCCTTCTGGAGCACCGGGATCTTCGAGGTCAGCTTCGCGAACGCCCAAGCGACGATCTTCGCGATGATCCACGTGACCACCAGGATGACGATCGCGGCGAGCACCTTGCTCCCGAGACCCACCCAGTCGATGTCCTTCACGGCATCCATTTGTCTCTCCCCTCAATAGGGTTCTGAAAAGGTGCCTGAGATCGACGAGCAGCCCGAGTGATGCGCGCAACAGGCACCTCTGCTTCCAGAGACGTTCGTCCAGATGGAGCCTTGAAGCAAGTTTGGCGCTCCAGCGGACGCAAATAGGCAATTGATTTACAATCCCGCTTCTCCTGTAAGGAACGCCGTGAAACGTTGCCTAAGAGACCAACCAGGCAGCGTACGCATCGAAGGAGTAGGGCCGGCCGAGGAAGTCGGCGACCAGGTCGGCGGCGTCCTTCTCGCCACCGCGGGCGAGCACCAGATCGCGGTAGCGGCCCGCCACCTCCGGGTCGAACAGGTTGTCCCGGTCGAAGGCGCTGAACAGGTCCTTCGCGATGACCAGCGACCACATGTAGGTGTAGTAGGCCGAGGAGTAACCGCCCAGGTGGCCGAAGTTGGCGAAGAAGTGGGTGCCCTCGAGATAGGGGTAGGGAGAGTACGCCGCCTGGAGCTCCTCGAGCCGCTTGGTCAGATCGTCGGGCTGTTCCTTGTGGAACCAGTAGGAGATCGCGGCGTAGAACATCTGCTGCCGGGCGTGATAGCCCTTGCCGAAATCGTCCGCGGCCCGCATCCGCGCGACCAGGTCGGCGGGGATCGGCTCGCCGGCCGCGTTGGTGGCGAAGGTCTGGAGTACGTCGGCGTCCCAGGCCCACTCCTCGAGCATCTGGCTCGGCGCCTCGACGAAGTCCCACTCCGTCGCGACCCCGGAGAAGCGCGCCCACTCGCCCTGTCCGCCGAGCACGTGGTGGATCAGGTGGCCGAACTCGTGGAAGAGGGTCACCACGTGGTCGTGCTCCATCAGACCGCGGGAGAAGTTGCAGACCAGCACGCCCTCAGGGAGCTGCCGGCCCTTCACGCCGGGGGCGAGGTCGAACTGCGCGGCGTGCTTGTACTTGCCCTCGCGGGGGTGCAGATCGAGAAAGATCCGGCCGAGGGGCTCGTCGCCGTCCTGCTGATAGACGTCGAAGACGCTCACATCCTCGTGCCAGGTGACGACGTCGGCGACCGGCTCGTAGCGCAGTCCGAAGAGCCGGCCGGTGACGTCCAGCAGGCCCTGGTGCACCTTCGCGAAGTCGAAGAACGTACGCACCACCTGGCTGTCGACGTCGTACTTCTCCTGCCGCACCAGCTCCTCGTAGTAGAGCGCGTCGGCGGCGGAGACCGCACTGGCGCCGGGGACATCGCGGTCGTAGCGGTCGAGGAGCACCTCGAGGTCGCGCTTCATCCTCCCCTCGGAGGCACCGGCGATCTTGTCGATGAACTCCGGGATCGCCGGTCCCTCGCCGATCATCTTCACCGCGGCGTCGAAGGCGGGCCAGTCCTCGAAGCCGACCAGGTTCGCCAGCTCGTGACGCAGCGCGAACATCTCCTTCAGGACCGCGTCGTTGTGCGGCCAGCCGCGCTCGAGGCCGGCCACGGTGACGGCGCGACGGATCGCGGGATCCTTCACGAACATCCGGGCGGGAAGCGCGTCAGGGTAGTCGGTGGTGATCTCGACGAGCCCCTTGTCGTTGACCGGGTGCGCCTCCAGCCAGTCGGCCGGCATCCCGTCCAGCTGTTCGGGCGTGGCCAGGGTGATGCGTACGTCGTCCCGGGCCACCCGGGAGAACTCGAGGTTGAGCTCGGTGAGCCGTTCGTTGATCTCGGTGAGCCGGGCCCGGGTGGCGTCGTCGCGGTCGACGCCGGCGCGGGTGAAGTCCTGCAGCGTCTTCTCCAGGAGCCGCTCGGCCAGCGGGTCGAGCGCATCCGTCTGGTCTGATGGTAGGTCCGCGAACACCCGGTAGAGCGCCTGGTCCTGAGTGAGCTCGGTGCGCAGCCGGTCGACCTCGACCTCGGTGTCCTCGCACGCCGTCCGCACCGCCTCGACGGGATGAACATTGGCGAGCAGGCCGGCCAGGCCACCGAGCGAGCCGAGCTCCAGGGACAGCTCGTCCCAGGCCTCGAGCACCTCGATCGCCTCGCTCGGCGGCGCGGTCCGCAGCTTGTCGGCCAGCTCCCGCACATGGGCCAGCGTCGCGGACGTACGCTCCTTGACCCAGCTCTCCGCGGCTTCGGTGTCGGGCAGGGCAAGCGGCTCTGGCGTCATGCGGCAAGCCTGCCACGACCTGAAACGCTTCGCGGCCGAGATCCGGCGAAGCGTTGGTTCAGGTCCGAGGCTCAGTCGTCCCAGGAATACTCGTTCGGGAAGCGGTGGACCTCCTGCGGCCAGTCGAGGCAGACCGCCACCTTGCCGGCCCAGTAGCGCGCCGCCTCGTCATCGGGCACGTCGATGACCGTGAAGCCGCCGATGTGCTCCTTCGTCTCGACATAGGGACCGTCGGTGAAGACGGCCTCGCCGTTGTCCGCGTCGACGCTGAAGAGAGCGGTCGAGGCGTCGATCCCGCCGTTGGCGTAGACGAAGACCCCGGCCGCCTTCATCTCGTCGAGCACGGCCTTCGAGGCGATGCTCTTCTCGCGCAGCTGCTCCGTCGTGTGCTCGTCCACCCACTCGTCGTTGAACGCGATCATGTACTCGGGCATTCGTGTCGTCTCCTCGTCTCCGGGGCGGCCCGGTGACCGCCGCTCACTCCTTCTACGAACACACCTGCCTTGATCCGACAGCCCCGGACGAAATCAGTTCAAATTCGTCCGAGCTGGTCCCTGCGCCTGGTCAGCAGCGCGACCTCGGCGGCGTTCTCGGCGAGCTCGATGGCACTGTCGTACGCCACGCGGGACTCGCCGCTGCGGCCGAGGCGGCGCAGAAGATCGGCTCGGGTGGCATGGAAGGCGTGGTAGTCGTCCAGGCCGAGCCGGTCGATCTCGGCGAGCGCGACCTCGGGGCCGTCGAGCTCGGCGACGGCGATCGCCCGGTTGAGGCGGACGATGGGCGAGCCGTCGACCCGGATCATCTGGTCGTAGAGCGCGACGATCTGGGACCAGTCGGTGTCACGGGCGTCGCGCACCGAGGTGTGGACGGCGTTGATGGCGGCCAGGATCTGGTAGCGCCCGGGCCGCGGGCCGCCGCTCGCGACGACACCGAGCCGCTCGCGCACCAGCGCGTGACCCTCGGCGATCAGCGCGAGATCCCACGAGCCGCGGTCCTGCTCGTCGAGCCGGACCAGCTCTCCGGTCGCCGAGATCCGTGCCGTGCGCCGCGCCTCGATCAGCAGCATCAGAGCCAGCAGGCCGGCGACCTCGCCGTCGTCGGGGAGCAGCGCACGGACCAGGCGGGTCAGCCGGATGGCCTCGAGGGTCAGGTCGCCGCGTACGGGATTCTCGTGGCCGCCGGAGGAGAGGTAGCCCTCGTTGAAGACCAGGAAGAGGACGGCCAGAACACCCGAGACGCGCTCGGGGAGGTCGGCCGCCTCAGGAACCCGGTACGGGATGTGGGCGGCCTTGATCTTGGTCTTCGCACGGGTGATCCGCTGGCCCATCGTGGTCTCCTGGACCAGGAAGGCGTTCGCGATCTCGGGCACGGTCAGGCCGCCGACCATACGCAGCGTCAGCGCGATCCGCGCCTCGGGCGCGAGCGCGGGGTGGCAGCAGGTGAACAGCAGTCGGAGCCGGTCGTCATCGATCGCGCCGAGAGGCTCGTGCGGGGTGTCATCGTGCATCGCGACGGCCTCCTTCTGCTTGTCGTCACGCTTGGACTCGCGGCGGATCCGGTCGATCGCGCGGCGGTTGGCCGTGGTGGTGAGCCACGCGCCCGGGTTCGGCGGTACGCCATCGAGCGGCCAGCGCTCGACTGCGACCGTGAACGCCTCGGCCGCGGCCTCCTCGGCGATGTCGAGGTCGCCGAAGCGCTTGGTGAGACTGGCGACCACCCGTGCCCACTCCTCTTGGTGTGCGCGGGTGATCGCCTCGTCAATATCCGTCAACGGCGAGTCACGCCTCGGGGCCGGTCTGCATCGGACGCACCTCGACCTTGCCGAGGCAGGCCGCGGAGGCCTCGCCGGCAAGCTTGAGGGCGACATCGAGGTCGGGAACGTCGATGATCCAGAAGCCCGCCATGTACTCCTTGGCTTCTGCGTAGGGGCCGTCGGTGATGACCGGCTTCTCGCCCTGACCGTCGACGACGGTCGCCGTCTTCGCGGCATCGAGGCCGTCAGCGAAGACGAAGTAGCCCTCCTGCTGCAGCTTGTCGTTGAACTTCCCGGTCGCCTCGAACGACGCCATCATCTCTTCCTCCGAGGCGTAGCCGTAGTTCTCCTTCTCGTAGTCCGAGTCGGGACCCCAGACGGACATCAGGTACTTGGCCATGGTGCTCACTCCTTTGTGTCGGACGGCCTCGGTGGCCGCCTCTCACCCTTGCTACGAACGTCTACACCCCGATCCGACACCTCACATCAGAATTTCTCCAGGTAAATTCATTCGCTTAGCATTGCGAACCATGTCGAAGACCGCGCAACGATGAGCATCAGCTCCAAGCTCAGGGGTGCCGTCGCGGACACCCGCCCGCTCCAGGAGCCGCACTTCCGGCGCCTGTGGATCGCCGGGATCATCACCATGATCGGCGCGCAACTGACCGTCGTCGCGGTGCCGGCCCAGATCTACGCGGACACCGGCTCCTCGGCGTACGTCGGGCTGACGGGTGTCTTCGGACTGGTCCCGCTGATCGTCTTCGGCCTCTACGGTGGCGCGCTCGCGGACCACTTCGACCGGCGTACGATCCTGATGGTCTCGACCACCGGGCTGATCGGCACGAGTGCGCTCTTCTGGCTCCAGTCCGCGCTCGGCAACACCAACGTCTGGCTGCTGCTGTGCCTCTTCTCGGTCCAGCAGGCCTTCTTCGCGGTCAATCAGCCGACCCGGAACTCGCTCCTGCCCAAGATCCTGCCCACGCACCTGCTCCCGGCCGCCAACTCGCTGCAGATGACGGTCTTCCAGGCGGGCGCCATCGCGGGACCGCTGGTCGCGGGCGTGATGCTGCCGTTCACCGGGTTCACCTGGCTGTACGCCCTCGACACCGTCACCCTCTTCGCGACCCTCTACGCGGTCGTGCTGCTGCCGAGGCTCCCCGTCGAGGGCGCCGGCGCGAAGGTCCCCGGGCTGCGCTCGGTGTGGGACGGCTTCGCCTACCTGCGTCATCAGCCGGTGCTGCTGATGAGCTTCGTGGTCGACCTGATCGCGATGGTCTTCGCGATGCCGAGGGCGCTGTTCCCGCAGATCGCGCACGAGTCCTTCGGCGGCCCCGCTGAGGGCGGGATCGCGTTCGCGCTGCTCTTCGCGGCCATCCCTGCCGGCGCCGTGATCGGCGGGATCTTCTCCGGCTGGGTCTCGCGGATCGAGGCCCAGGGCCGCGTCGTCATCTACTGCATCGGCGTGTGGGCCTTCGGGATCACCCTCTTCGGGCTCACCGTGGCGTTCGCGGACCTCGCCGTGGACAAGCGCAGCACTGCTCTGATGCTGGGTCTCGCCGTGTTCTTCATGATGGTCGCCGGCGCCGCCGACGTGGCCTCCGCGGCCATCCGGATGTCGATCCTGCAGTCGGCGGCCGACGACAACGTACGCGGCCGGCTGCAGGGGGTCTTCACGGTCGTCGTCGCGGGCGGCCCGCGGGTGGCCGACGTCCTGCACGGAGGCGCGGCAGCCGTCGTCGGCACCGCGATCGCGACCACCGGAGGTGGCCTGCTCAACCTGCTCGGGATCGCGCTGTGTGCGCTACTCGTCCCGAGCTTCCTCGCGTACCGGGTCAACCGGACCGCGACCACCGAGCACGCTCTGATCGACAACGAAGGCTCGAAGTAGCCCGGCGAGCAGCTCGGGCTGGTCGATCGGCACCAGCGTGGAGGAGTCCTTGACGATCTCCAGCCGCGCGTCGGGATAGTGCGCCGCCAGGCGTGGACCGTGCTCGGCGGGCATCATCGTGTCCTGGTCGGCCCAGACGACGAGCACCGGCTTGGTGAACTTCTGCTGCCCCTCAGCCAGCTCGAGCAGCTCCTCGCGACCAGGAGCACCGCCGGCGAACTTGATGAAGTCGCGGCGGATAGCCCGGTCGGTCAGCGCCGGCGCGAACCAGCCGTGGACGAGGTCGTCGTAGAGGTGGTAGCTCTTGTCGACCGACATCCCGCCGTAGCCCGAGCTCATCTGCCGGAAGCTCTCCAGGCGCAGCAGCTGCAGCGCCGCGGTGAACAGCGGCGGCATCTTCGAGAGCACTGCCAGCGGCCTGGCCGCCTTGGGCGGGTAGTTGTCGAAGGCCTCACACGCCACCAGCGCCATCCGGGCGATGCGGTCGGTGCGGTCGGCGTTGATCAGGAACTGGCCACCGCCCCAGTCGTTGAGGACCAGGGTCACGTCGTGGAGGTCGAGCGCGTCGAGGAAGTCGCCGAGGATATTCGCGACACCCTGCTGGCTGAGGTCCGCGTCGGGCCGCATCGGCTGCCGGTGACCACCCAGCGGCAGCGTCGGCCGGATCACCCGGAAGCCACCGAGGTAGGGCAGCGCACGGCGCCACAGACGGCCGTCCATCGGCACTCCATGGAGGAGTACGAGGACAGGGCCGTCACCGCCGGTATCCTCGAAATCGATCGGACCGGCCGACAGCTCGACGCTGGGCATTCAGTGGGCTCCTCGAAGCAATGGCGTGGGGTGCCCACACCTTGCCCCCCGGGGAACAGGCGTGCAACGGGAATCGCCCAATTCCCTACTCATCTGGGTATATCGCAGGTCTTAGGTCCCTGAGCCACTAGGGCCGTGTTATACACCCCAGGGCTTCTGGTGGAGACCGACGAGACCCCGGCGCTCAGAGCCCGACCGGCAGGTCCTCCGCGGCTGCGAACGCCTCGATCCCCTTCGCCGGACCACGATCGTCGATCGCCTCGATGAGAGTGGCGAGGTCGTCGCGGCGGTCCTGCGAGACCAGCCAGGCCATCAGGCGCTGACCACGCGGGACGGTGGTCTCCTCGAAGGGGACACCGGCGTCGTACCAGAACTCGAGGACGGCGCCGCGCAGCAACGACCAGTAGCGGTCGGGGTCCTCGGTGGTGGGGTTGACGGCCGCGCGGAAGTGCTCCCACATGTCGATCGGGAGGATCTCGGTGCGCAGCGTACGCATCAGCTTCGCCGAGCCCGAGCCGGCTACCATCTCGACGGTCTGGCGCTTGGTGGTGATCCGCTCGAGCAGGTTGGCGATCTGGGCGCGCTTCTGGGTCGCGGAGGAGAAGTCGGAGCGGACCCGCCAGTCGTAGACGACGTCGGTGAGGATGTCGAAGCTCCTGGCGGCCAGGAACGCCTGGGTCAGGGCCACCTGGTCCTGGTAGCGGGTGCGCTCCGGGAAGGTGATCTCGTTGTCGGTCCAGAAGGAGCGCCGAAAGATCTTGTTCCACACGAACACGTCCGCGAGCATCAGCGGGGCGTCCTCGATCCGGCACCTGAGGCGAGTCCGGGTGTGGTTGCGGCGCATCAGCGGGGTGACGTACCTCCGCTCCTCGCCGTTCACGAGGGTGACGCGCTCGGCCGAGCCGGCGACGAAGTCGGAGCCCGTACGCCGCAGCGTCTTCACCATCGAGCTCCAGGCGTCGCGGGGCAGGATGTCATCGGGATCGACGAAGGTGAGCAGGTCACCGGTGGTGGCCTCGATCCCGGTGTGACGGGCGATCGAGACACCGGAGTTGGGCTGGCAGATCAGCGTGACCCGAGGATCCTGCGCGGCGATGCCCTTGACGATCTCGGCCGACCCGTCGGTGGAGCCGTCGTCGACGACGATCACCTCGATGGCGCAGACCTCACGCAACGGCTGATGAAGGATGCTGTCGAGGCTGTCGGCGACGTAGTCGGCCACGTTGTAGACAGGCACGACGACGCTGAGCAACCTCGGCTTCCTCCTTCTGATTCCCCCCACGCGCATCAACTCTAATTGGGTGCGCATCAGCGCGTCCTCGCGATGGTGAGCGTGTCGACCTCGGAGCCGTTGGTGGCGATGACTTCGAGGTCCAGCCTCGCCTGCCCGTGGGCGTCGCGCGGGTGCGCATCGAAGAACGCGACCGAGTGGGTCGCGTCGCCGACCGCGCGGTAGGTGGTGGCCTCGGGAATCTTCAGGCCGTTCTTGTCCGTGTAGTAGGAGAGCACCGGCAGCACATCGGGATAGGTCGAGCCGCCACCACCGCCGGCGGTGATGTAGATCGTCCCCTCGTTGGTGCTGACCGTGGAGCCGCGCGGCGCCTCCTGGACCGGCTTGCCGTCGCGCATCAGGTGGGTGCGCTCGTAGCAGTGGTTGTGGCCGTTGATCACGACGTCGACCTGGTAGCGGTCGAAGAGCGCCTCCCAGCGGTCGCGGATGCCACCGTCCGAGGCGTGCGCGATGTTGGTGCAGTAGGCGCACTGGTGGAAGCCGACCAGGATGAAGTCGATGTCCTGACGGGCCCGGAAGTCGGCCAGCCGCTCCTCGAGCCAGCTGTCCAGCGTCTCGCCGAGGTAGCCCGCGTTCCGCGTGTACTCGTACGTCGCGTCGTTGCCGTCGAGGGCGATGAAGGCGACGTTGCCGCGCACGAAGGAGTAGGTCTCCTGTCCGCCGCCGGCACCGTTGCCGGGGTGACGGAAGCGAGCGCGGTGGCCGTCGTAGCCGAGCTCGCCGTTGCCGTTCTCCATCTCGTGGTTGCCGACGACGGTCATCCACGGGATCGCGTCGGCGCTGGGCTGGATCTGGCTCAGGAACTCGTCCCAGACACCGAAGTCCTGCTGCGGCTCCTTGCTCTTGCCCTGGCCGCCGGTGTCGGCGTACGCGATGTCGCCGACGACGAAGGCGAACTCGGCGCGCTGCTGACGGATCAGGTTCACGTTGCGCGCCGCGTCCTCGGCGACGCCCATGTCGCCGAAGGCGGCGAAGCGGAAGGACCCGGTGGCCTTCGGGGCGGTGGTGAACGAGCCCCTGGTCGCGGTGCCCCCGTCGTGGCTGAGCCGGTAGTAGTAGCGCGTGCCCGGTCGCAGGTCGCTGAGGTCGACGTGGTGGTAGACGCTGTCGACTCGGATCGAGGAGAGCGACTCAGGCCTCAGGGTCAGGCCGTAGTCGGGGGTCACGCCCAGATCGAGCCGCGGCGCCTGCACCGACCCGGCGGTCGACCAGGAGACGTTCATCTGCTTGACCGGGTCGGCACCGTAGGACAGATGGAGGCCGGTGGCCGGTGCGGCCGACCTGGCCGCCTGCGTCCACAGCATCGGGCCGGCGACGACACCGGCACCACCGATCAGCCCGGCCTTGAGAAAGGTGCGCCTGGAAGGGGCCGTCATCGTCGGGCCAATGTGGGGGCTATCGGTCACGGGAGGATCAACGCATAGGTAGACGAGACGTTAGGCCACGTGCGGTGTCGCCGGGGTGAACGAGTGGTGATCGTTCGTCATGAGACAGCATGAGATACGGCCATTTGTGCACCGAAGGCTGCGTTGTCGCGCACCAGCGCGATGTTGGTCGCCAGCGAGTCGCCGCCGGTCAGCTCGACGATCCTGGCGAGCAGGAACGGGGTGATGTCCTTGCCGTGGATGTCGCGGGCCTCGGCGTCGGCGAGAGCCTGGTCGATGTGTTTCCCGATCACCTCGGCGGGGATCTCGTCGGCGGCCGGGACCGGGTTGGCGATGACCAGGCCGCCGGGGAGTCCGAGGTCCCAGGTCGCCTTCATGACGTTCGCCGCCTCCTCGGGGCCGTCGATGCGCAGCGGCGCCGCGAACCCGGACCTGCGGGAGTAGAAGGCCGGGAACTCGTCGCTCCCGTTGACCAGGACCGGCACCCCGTAGGTCTCCAGGGTCTCGAGGGTCAGGCCGATGTCGAGGATCGACTTCACGCCGGCGCTCACCACCGCGACCTGGGTGCGCGCGAGCTCGGTCAGGTCGGCGGAGACGTCGAAGGACGTCTCCGCGCCCCGGTGTACGCCACCGAGCCCACCGGTCACGAACGTCCTGATCCCCACCATCGCCGCCAGGCGCATGGTGGCCGCGACCGTGGTCGCGCCGTGGAGACCGCGGGCGACGACGTAGGGCAGGTCGCGGACGCTGACCTTGGTGACGTCGGGGTCGGAGGCGAGGAGCTCGAGGTCGTCGGGCGACAGACCGGCTCGAGGGATACCGTCGAGCAGCGCGATCGTGGCCGGGACGGCGCCGTTGTCGCGCACGATCTGCTCGACCTCGGTGGCCATCTTGACGTTGTCGGGATAGGGCATGCCGTGGCTGATGATCGTCGACTCCAGCGCGACGACCGGGCGGCCCTCGGCGAGCGCGACCCCGACCTCCTCGGTGAGCCGGACCTTCACGCCAGCTCCCGGACGAGGCTCTCGCTGAGGTCCATCCGGACGGTGTCGTGGGTGCCGCAGGTCAGCGCCGCCGCGGCATGCCCGAACCGCGCCGCCGCGACCAGGTCGACGCCGCGGAGCAGCTCGTGGGTGAACGCGGCCAGCATCGCGTCGCCCGCGCCGGTCACGTCGACGACGTCGGTCGGCACGGCGGGAAGCTCCTGGTAGACGTCGTTGTAGCTGATCACCGATCCGCGGGCGCCCAGGCGCACCCAGACGACGCCGACACCGCGGTCGTGCAGCGAGTGGACGGCCTTCTCGATCTCCGCGTCGGTGCCGGCGGGCAGGTCGGTCAGCGCGGCCAGCTCGGCCTGGTTGGGCGTGACCAGGTAGAGCTCGCGATCGGCCCGGATCAGGTCGCGCGCCCGCCTCGCCTTCGACACCGATACCGGGTCGAACCCGACAGGCACGTCGAACTCGCGGGCGAGGTCGATCGCCACGTCGGCCGTGCGGACCGGGATGTTGCCCTCGACGAGCACGCCGCGAGCGTTCTTGATCAGGTCGCGGGCCGCCTCCACGACCAGCGGGGAGAACTCGTCGGTCGCGGCCATGTCGGCCACCGCGACCACCAGCTCACCGGAGGAGTCGAGCACGGCGTTGTAGGTGCCGGTGCGTACGTCTGCCCGGCGGCGGACGTAGGTGCAGTCGACGCCGACGTCCTCGGTGTAGCTGATCACCTCGTCGCCGATCGGGTCGTCGCCGACGACCGAGACCAGCGCCACCGAGTCACCCAGCCGGGCGAGGTTCTCCGCGACGTTGCGGCCCACCCCGCCGGGCGAGAGGCCGGCCGATCCGGACATGCTCGAACCCATCACCACCTGCTCGTGCGCCCGAGCGTGGAGATCCATGTTGGAGCCGCCGATCACGACGATGTCTGGCGGAGATAGCGGGTTCATCACTTGAATCGTAAGTGGGGTGCACAGATCGCGCCCCCTCATAAAGTATGAACTTGGCGCGGCCACCCTGGTTCCTCGAGCCGAGAAGGTCGCTGCTCGTGCCCGATCGGGTCACGGAACCCAGACGTGGAGTCAGTACGTCAACTGGTCGGCGCCGCTTCCGCCAGCAAGCTTGTCGGTTCCGGAACCTCCGATGAGTCGGTCCGGATCATCTCCCCCGGACAACGTGTCGTTGCCGGATCCGCCGGAGAGCCAGTCCCGACCCGCTCCACCGAACAGCCAGTCAGCGCCACCTCCGGCCTCGACCTTGTCACCGCCAGCCTCACCCCAGATCCGGTCGGTGCCGCTACCAGCCTTGATCGTGTCCGCGCCGTACGATCCCCAGACTCGGTCGTTCCCGTCGCCGCCGACGAGCGTGTCTGATCCGGTGCCTCCGAACAGCCTGTCGTCTCCGGTGATGCCGTACGCCGAGTCGTCACCAGCGCCGGCGTACAGCTGGTCCTGATCCGCCCCACCCACGAGGAAGTCGTCCCCAAGACCGCCGTAGATGCGGTCGTTGCCCGGCCCCGCCCACATTGCGTCGTTACCCGCGCCGCCGTGGAGGAGGTCGTTCCCCGCACCGCCGTAGACGTCGCCGCCTCGGGCCCGGACGTAGACAGTGTCGGCACCGTTGCCCGCGCTGATGTAGGTGAAGTTGTTGCTGCCGTAGATGGTGTCGTTCCCGTTGCCCCCGTAGATCTCGGGCCCGGAAAACTCGACGATCCCGCCATAGATCAGATCGTCGCCGTCGCCTCCGTAGATCTTTCCGCGCGGACCATCCTCCACACGACAGATCGTGTCGTCGCCCGCAAGCCCGTAGGTTTCGTAGACGTTGTACCCGGTGAGGATGACGTCGTCGCCGTTGGTCGGGCTCTCGCCGTACCGCATGTCGACCGTGACCGTCTTTCCACCGCAGGTCGCGCCCCCAGCGGCTGCGGCAGGCCCGATTCCCCCACCGATACCAGTCACCGGAAGAACGACAGCAGCGGCCACGAGGTGGCGCCAGCGGATACGCATGAACGAGCTCCATCTATCTGTACGGGCGAACTTGCGCAGTCACTTCGTCCCGGATACGACCCGATCTGCGAGCGGGACGCTAGCACCGCAGGTATGTCCCCAGCGATGAACTCGTCGTCCGTTCACAACCTGTACCTGACGCGAGGAGCACCAGTGCTTTCGGCCGACTCAGCCGAGGAGCTCGCGGCCGATCTCCTCGACCGAGCGGCAGCCGACGAGGCCGAGGGAGAGGTCGAGCTCGGCGATCATGTGCTCCAGGACGGCCTGGACGCCGGCGGCACCGGCGAGGGCGAGGCCGTAGACGTAGGGGCGGCCGAGGAGGACCGCGTCGGCACCCAGGGCGAGCGCCTTGAGGATGTCGGCGCCGGAACGGATGCCGGAGTCGAAGAGGACCGGGATGCGGCCGTCGACCTCGTCGACGATGCTCGGCAGGGCGTCGATGGAGGCGATGGCCCCGTCGACCTGACGGCCGCCGTGGTTGGAGACGATGATCCCGTCGACGCCGTGCTCGAGCGCGCGGCGGGCGTCCTCGGGCGCCTGGAGCCCCTTCAGCACGATCGGCAGGTCGGTCATCTCCCGCAGCCGGTCGAGGTCGTCCCAGATCAGGTCGGAGCGGGAGAAGACGTCGAGGAAGGTCTCGACCGCGGCTCGGGCGTGGCCGGAGCGAAGGTTGTCGACGAGCTTGCCGGGATGGTGCTGGGCCATCGAGGCGACCGCGGTCAGCGCCGAGGGGATCTCCCGGAGCCCAGGTCGTACGCTCGTCCCGCTGCCGCCGGTGAGACGCTGCTCGACGAGGGCGCGGAAGGCCGGGTCGGAGGTGTACTGCGCGATCCCCAGCCCCCGCGCGAAGGGCAGATAGCCCAGATCGAGATCACGCGTACGCCACCCGAGCATGTGTGTGTCGAGAGTGACGACCAGCGCGTCGGAGCCGATGGCCTCGGCGCGGCGTACGAAGGACTCGACGATCGTCTCGTCCTTCGACCAGTAGAGCTGGTAGAGCCGTGGGGTGTCGCCCAGGTCCTGTGCGACCTCCTCCATCGGGACGGACGCCTGGGTGGAGATCACCATCGGGATGCCGGTCGCGCGGGCCGCTGCGGCGACCTCGTGCTCGGCGCGGGGGTGGGCGAGCTCGAGCACGCCGACCGGGCCGAGCATCAGTGGCGCCGGCATGTCCACGCCGAACAGCACGGTGCGTAAGTCGCGGGTCTCGACGTTGGTGAGCATGCGCGGCACCAACCGGAAGTGGTCGAAGGCGGCGGTGTTGGCGGCGACGGTGCGCTGCTGGCCGGCTCCGCCGTCGACGTACGCCCAGGCCTCCTTGCTCATCGCCCGCTGGGCAGCCTCGGCGAGCACCGAGGGCTCGGTCGGCACCACGGGGCGGTGGCCGAAAAGGCCCTTGCGGAAGATCGCGGACTGGAGGTCTCTGCCGATGCTCACGCGCGAAGGCTACTCGCGGCGGGCATTTTCCCGCCATGGCGGGATTCTGCCCGCACACGCTCAGCGGGCGGCCGGGTCCGCGACGATCTGGGCGGGCGGCTCCGCCCCGGAGAGCGCCACGATGAGCCGGTAGCACCGAGCAGTCATCTGGCTCGGCGTCACCTCGGGATGATCGAGCCACCAGGTGACGAGCGAGTCGACGACGCTCATCCACACGGCGGTCATCGCGGAGACGTCGAGGGGGTCGTCGTCACCGACGAGTGCCATCAGCTCACCCACCCCCTCCATCGCGAGCCGGGTGATCCGGTCGGTGTAGAACGCTCGAGCCGCGGCGACGTCCCCCGTCTCCGGGGCGGTCGGGTCGAAGAAGAGCCGCCACAGCCACGGCTGGGGCTCCAGGATGCGGAAGATCCCGTCGAGGGTGCGCAGGCCGCGCTCGAGACCGACCGAGTCGTCGGCAGCGACCCGCTCCATGTCGCTGGCGAGCAGCTCGGCACCGTGGGTGAGGCTGGCTGAGAAGAGCCCCTCCTTGGAGCCGAAGTACTGATAGACCAGCGGTTTCGAGATGCCGGCATCGGCGGCGATCCCGGCGACCGACGCCTTGGCGAACCCCATCGTGCCGAAGGCCTCGCAGGCGGCCCGCAGGATCTGCAGCTCGCGGTCGGCGCGCGGGACGCCCTTGGTTCCAGCGTTGGCCCGTGACATGTCCAAGAGTCTAGCGACGGCATATGACCTTGAGGTAACTTACTCAAAGGTCATATCCCCGGGAGGTCCCCCATGAACGACATGCTCGACCCGCTGAAGAACCCCTTGACGTACGCCATCCCGTTCTTCGTGATCTCGATCCTGATCGAGCTGGCGGCCCTGAAATGGCTCGACCACGACGACAACCTGGCCGGTTACGTCTTCAAGGACGCGCGCACCTCGATCCTGATGGGCCTCGGCTCGATCGTGTCGATGACCGTGTTCAAGGTGTTGACCTTCGCGGTCTACGCCGCGATCTTCGCCTACGCGTCGCTGTGGCAGATCCCGGAGACGTGGTGGGGTCTGGCGATCTCGGTCGTGGTCGTCGACCTCGCCTACTACTGGAACCACCGCTTCGTGCACCGGACCAGAGTCGGCTGGGCGGCCCACCAGGCGCACCACTCCAGCGAGTACATGACGTTCGCGACCGCGCTGCGGCAGAAGTGGAACCCGTGGTTCGAGTTCTTCTTCTTCCTGCCGCTGCCGTTCCTCGGCATCTCACCGGCGGCGATCTACATCGCCTTCTCGATCAACCTGATCTACCAGTTCTTCGTGCACACCGAGACGATCGGCAAGCTCTGGCGGCCGCTGGAGCTCGTGCTCAACACGCCCTCGCACCACCGCGTCCACCACGGCTCCGACCCGGAGTATCTGGACAAGAACTACGCCGGCATCCTGATCGTCTGGGACCGCCTCTTCGGCACCTTCCAGCCCGAGCGGCAGCGTCCGACGTACGGCCTGACCTACAAGGTCGACACCTACAACCTGCTCCGGCTGGAGTACGGCGCCTTCCGTGAGCTCTGGACCGACGTACGCAGCGCCGACGGCTGGCGGCTCAAGCTGAGCTACGTCTTCCGGCCGCCGGGGTGGGTGCCGGCGGAGGCTACGCGGCCTTCCGTCGCCCGAGAATCATCACGATGATCAGGCCGAGGAGGCCGACGACGACGAGCACGACGCCCGGGGCGGCGACCTCGACGAGTTTCTGGCCCTCGGGAGACGCGGGCTCGCTGAAGCTCACCTGCTGAGGCTCGGGGGCGATCACGTCGGGGAACTCCTTGGCGATCTCGGCCTGGAGCTTGTCGGTGTACTCCTCCACACGCGGGGCGCTGCCGGCGGCGAGGATCGTGTCGCCCTTCTTCTGAGCGAAGAAGTAGTAGTCCTCGTCGACGGTCAGCGACTTCCTCTGGCACACCCCGGGGTTGAGCGCGACGTCGAGCTTGCTGCCGCCGGTGACGCCCTTGAGCGCCTTGACGACGGTCACCGGGTAGACCACCGGGCCGTCCTTCTTGGCGGCCTTGCCGGGGCCGGTCACCCGTGCGTGGAAGACCAGCGGCTCCTTGACCGCGTCGCTGACCTTGAAGGCCGGGCACTTCGCGGGAGCCGTAGCAGGGGCCGCCGAGGCGGGGGCGGGGCTCGTCGTGACCACCGCTGTTGCGACAAGTGCAACGGCAGCGAGGAGCTGGGGGACGCGGCGCATGGCGAAGATCAAACCAGTCACAGGCCGAAGACTCCAGCCAGGACCCGCGCGACACCGTCATCTTCGTGCCCGGGCGCCAGATGCGAGGCGCACGAGACGACGCTCGGATGGGCGTCCGCCATGGCGTACGAGGTCCCTGCCCAGGTCAGCATCGGCAGGTCGTTGGGCATGTCGCCGAAGGCGATCACCTCCGAGGCGGAGATGCCGAGCTCGGTGCAGACCAGCTCCAGCGTGGAGGCCTTGGTGACCCCGGGAGCGCTCATCTCGAGCAGCGGGAACGACGAGTGCGTGACGTTGACACGATCACCGACGACGGCCGACGCCGCCGCGAGCAGCTCGTCCGCGTCGTCGTGGTCGTGGCGGCGGGCGAGCAGCTTGATCAGCGGCTCGTCGGCGAGCTCCTCGATCGGCGCGCTGCGCCTGGCCGGCCGCTTGGCGTCCGCCATGTGCGCCGCGAACGCCGGCTCGCACGACCATCCTTCGAGCGACTCGGTCGCAAAGCTCAGGCCGGGAAGGTTCGACTTCAGCACCGCGGCCACCTCGGCGGTCAGGGTCGGCTCGATCAGCCGGGTGAGTCGGGGCTGATCGGCGGCGACGTCCCATACCAGGGCCCCGTTGGAGACGATCGCCAGCCCGACGCTGCCGATGTGCTCGAAGAGCTCACGGGTCCAGCGCAGCGGCCGGCCGGTCACGAAGATGACCGGCACGCCGATCTCCTCGAGCTTGACGAGCACGCCACGCGTGAAGTCCGAGACCGAACCGTCCGCTCTGACCAGGGTGCCGTCGAGGTCGGTGGCGACGAGCTTCGGCGTCCTCATTCTTCCATTCTGCCACCGGGCACCGGCCTGGCCATCACCAGATGCCCGTCCTCGTCGGCACCACGCAGCTCGGTGAACCCGCACGTGGCGAGCACTCGCAGGCTGGCCGCGTTGGCGGGCTCGACAGAAGCCCGGATGCGTACGCCCTCTTCGTCCGCGCACGCCAGCAGACCCTTGAGCGCCTCGGTCGCGAAACCCCACCCGCGCGCCTCCTCGATCAGGCCGTAGCCGACCTCGGTCTCCGGGGTGCCGTCAGGGGCGGCGTCGGGCGGCCCGAAGAAGCCGATCGATCCGAGCACGGTCCCGTTGCGCATGATGTAGCGGGAGCTCCACCGGTCGCCCTCGACCCACATCGTCGCCGCGTCGCGGTCGTCCTCGCGCGGAAACTGCGGGTGCCAGCTCTGCGGCCGCCCGATCCCGCCGTTGGGATCACGGATGGCCTCGACGTCGGCGCGGGTCCACAACGGCAGCGTCAGCCGCTCCGTCGTGACGGTGTTGGGAAGAGTCACGAGCGCCAAGACTGTCAGAACAGCACTCTCAGAACCAGCGGGAGAGTTCCAGCGCCGCGCCGTCGTCGGCGACGTGGGCGGTGACGGCGTCGGCGATCTCCTGGACGACGTCGGGGGCGTTGCCCATGGCCACCCCGCGGCCGGCCCACTCGAGCATCTCGACGTCGTTGCGTCCGTCGCCGATGGCGAGCACGTCGGCCGGCTCGAGGTCGAGCTGGTCGCAGACGTAGGAGAGGCCGGATGCCTTGGAGACGCCGACCGGGGTGAGGTCGAGCCAGGCGGTGTAGCCGACCACGTAGTCGATGCCGTGCAGACCGAGCTCACGACCGAGGGCCAGGAAGTCCTCGGGAGTGGCGTCGGGGTCACGGATGATCACTCGGGAGACCGGCTCGGCGACCATCTCGTCGATCGGAGCGATCAGATGAGCACCGTCGAGCTCGCCCTCGGGGAACGGCCGGTTGAACCGGTAGCCGAGACCGCGGTTCTCGACCGCGACCAGCACGTTCGGTCGTCGTTCCACGATCTTCTCGACCGCCGCACGGGCGTCGAAGGTCTCCTCGTGCACCACGTCGACCGGCGGGTAGCGAAGCACCACCGCCCCGTTGGAGGCGACGATCCACAGCCGCTCCGCACCCTCGTCCGGCAGCCCGAGCAGGTCGGCGATCCCGGTCATCGAGTGGGCCGAGCGACCGGAGGAGAGCACCACATGGGCGCCGGACTCGTACGCCCGGCGGACCGCGTCGCGCACCTTGTCCGAGAGCGCCTCGGAGGTGGTGCCTGTGCCGTCGATCCAGCGCAGCAGGGTGCCGTCGATGTCAAGGGCGACGAGCTTCGGGCGCCAGGCGGCCTCGCCCGGCCGGGCGGTGGTGCTCTCGGTCGTGCTCACTTCTGGATCGGCTCCAGAACCTCACGGCCGAGCCACTTCTGCAGCGCCTTCGGCACCCGCACCGACCCGTC
This sequence comes from Nocardioides sp. NPDC058538, assembly GCF_042719275.1. Lineage (NCBI taxonomy): Bacteria > Bacillati > Actinomycetota > Actinomycetes > Propionibacteriales > Nocardioidaceae > Nocardioides > Nocardioides sp. NPDC058538. The sequence continues at coordinate 36,907 of NZ_JBHXNY010000015.1, forward strand.
GGCCTGCTGGTGGGTCTCCAGCACGGCGACGATGGCGCGGGTGATCGCGGTCAGCGTGCCGTTGAGGGTGGCGACCGGGGTGGTGCCATTCTCCGTACGCGCCCGGATGTCGAGGCGGCGGGCCTGGAAGGTGGTGCAGTTGGACGCCGAGGTGAGCTCGCGGTACTTCCCCTGGGTGGGGATCCACGCCTCGCAGTCGAACTTCCTCAGCGCCGAAGGACCGAGGTCGCCCGCGGCGACGTCGATGACCTGGTAGGCGAGCTCGAGCTTGTCCAGGAAGGACTTCTCCCACTCGAGGAGACGCTGGTGCTCGGCGTACGACTCCTCGAGGGTGGTGTAGACGAACATCTCCACCTTCTCGAACTGGTGGACCCGGATGATGCCCTTGGTGTCCTTGCCCGCCGAGCCGGCCTCCTTGCGGAAGCACGACGAGAAGGCGGCGTAGCGCCGCGGGAGAGTGTCGGGGTCGAGGATCTCGTCGGAGTGGTAGGCCGCCATCGGCACCTCCGAGGTGCCGACGAGGTAGAGGTCGTCGTCCTCGATCTTGTAGACGCCGTCGTCGACCTGGTCGAGGAAGCCGGTGCCCTCCATCGCCTCCGGGCGCACCAGCGCAGGCGCGATGACCTGGGTGAAGCCGGCCTCACGGGCCTGCTCCATCGCCAGGTTGATCAGCGCGAACTCGAGCTCCGCCCCGACCCCGGTCAGGAAGTAGAAGCGGCTGCCCGAGACCTTGGCGCCTCGCTCGAGGTCGATCGCGCCGAGCAGCTTGCCGAGCTCGACGTGGTCACGCGGCTCGAAGCCCTCGGCCTCGAAGTCGCGCGGCTTGCCGACCTTCTCGATCAGGACGAAGTCGTCCTCACCGCCGGCCGGAGCGTCGTCGGCGAGGTTGGGGATGGCCTTGAGAGCCTTCTTCCACTCCTCCTCGGCTACGCCCTGCGCCGCCTCGGCCTCCTTGACGGCCTTCGCGAGGTCCTTGACCTCGGCGAGGAGCTGCTGCTTCTCCTCGCCCTTGGCCTGGGCGACCTTCTTGCCCATCTGCTTCTGCTCGGCCCGCTTGGCCTCGAAGTCCGCGATCGCCGCGCGCCGGGCGCTGTCCGCGGACAGCGCCCGGTCCACCACGTCGGAGGACGCGCCACGGCGCTCCTGCGAGGCACGTACGCGGTCGGGGTCTTCGCGGAGGATGCGCGGGTCGATCATGCGGCAAGGCTAGTCGACCGGACCACCAGATCTCACTTCAGTAATCGGCCGGTCACCAGTAGACCGGGCTGGTCTTGCCACACGGGCGCAGGAACGAGCGGTAGACCTTCACGTCGGTGAAGTTGTAGCCGTAGGAGTCGTTGGTGTGGTAGTTGGCCCTCGTGTAGGTGACGTACGCGGCCGTCGTGTTGTAGGTCTTCGGGAAGCCCGAGGGGTTCGATGCGGTCGAACGGGACCTCTTGCTGGCGATCGTGCCTCGGACCAGCCCGCTCGCACTGCTGGCGTAGATGTAGGCCTGCTTCCACGAGGTGCTGCGCTTGTTGGTGACCGTGTAGCGGATCGACGAGCCGCCACGGACGATGAGGCAGGCGTACCAGTTCGCGGTGCTTACCGAGGTGATGAGCGTGCCCGCTCCGGACATGCCCGCCTTGATCTTCGACCACGTACGCGACCCGACGATGCCGTCGTCCGCCAGCCCCTTCGCCCGCTGGTAGTTCTTCACCCGGGCGGTCGTCGCGGACCCGAACGAACCGTCCGGCTTGAGCCCACCGAGCACCTTCTGGAGCAGCGTCACGCAGCTGCCGGTGTTGCCGGGACGTACGGTCTTCGGGCTGCTGATCGTGCAGCTGACCGCCGCCTCCGCAGGCGCCGTGCCCGCGTCCACGGCGACCAGTCCGCCCGTTGCCACAGCTGCCGCCGCGAGCAGGCCTCCCATGCGCAACCGCACCGATGTCTTCACTGTATGGATCCCTCTCGATTCATGTGCTCGGAACTCGAAAGGGGCAGTGTCGCGAACCGGTGCTGCCGCCCGAACCCGTACCTCTCCCGTACCCGTGCGGCTACGGGATGCGGACGCGCCGCTCGACGGACGAACTGCTGTCGCTGCCGGTGCCGCCGTCGCCGTAGTCGCGGCCGTAGCCGCCGACGAGCCGGTCATTGCCGGAGTGGCCGTAGAGGGAGTCGTTGCCTGAACCGCCCTCGATCCGGTCCGAACCGCCGAGGCCGACCAGCTTGTTGGCCCCGCCGTTGCCCCGCAGGACGTCTGCGTAGTTCGTGCCGGTCAGCCGCTCGAAGGTCAGCAGGCGATCCGCTCCCGCGCCGGTCGACTGGGTTGCGGTGGTGTTGAGCGCGACCTTCACCCCGTTGCGTACGTTCGAGTACGCGACGGTGTCGGTGCCCGAGCCACCCTCCGCGCGGTCGTTGCCGAGGCCGGGGAAGATCGTGTCGCTGCCGCCTCCACCGAGAAGTACGTTGGCGCCCCCGTCTCCGACGAGACGATCGGCGTACGGGCTGCCCGTCAGGTTCTCCATGCCCGCAAGGGTGTCGCTGCCGCCACCCCCGGTCGCGCGAGACATGGTCGCGGTGACGGGATTGTCGGCAGTGAAGTACGACGCCGTGTCGACGCCGGTGCCGCCGTTCAGCGAGTCGTCGCCGGCGTTGCCCGCCAGCAGATCGTCGCCGCTGTCGCCGCGCAGGGAGTCGGTGTTGCTTCCGCCCTCCAAGGTGTCGTTGCCGCTGCCACCCTCGACCACGTCGTTGCCTGCGTCGCCCTTCAGCCGGTCGTTTCCGCCTCCGCCGAGAACTCGGTCGTTGCCGGCCTCCCCGACGACGTTGTCCGCGCCCTCCCCTGCGCTCACGGTGTCGTTGCCGGGGCCAGCCTTGACCGTGTCGTTCCCGTCCCCGGCGTCGATGGTGTCGGCGGATCCGACGGTGGGGCTGTAGTAGTCCTCGTCGCCGTGGATCGCGTCCGCTTCGCCCTTGCCGTAGATCGAGTCGAGGCCGGGACCGCCGATCAGCTCGTCCTTGCCCGCCCCACCCTCGATGAGGTCGTTCCCGGCGCCACCCCTGATGTAGTTGGACTCCGCGGCCCCGTAGATCTTGTCGTCGCCGGCGTCACCGTTAGCCGACAGCGACGTCGATCCCCCGTAGATGATGTCGTTGCCGTTGCCGCCGTTGGCGTCGCCACCGATCGTGCCTACGCGGATCGTGTCGACCCCGTCACCGCCGTACGCGGCCGAGCTCATGCTGCCGGCGAGGGTGATCGCATCGTCCCCGAGACCGCCGAACACTCGTGCGGCACCCACGCCGTTGTTCAGAGTGTCGTTGCCCTCGTCGCCGCTGATCAGGTCCAACGCGCCATAGGGGCCACCGGTGATCGTGTCGTTCCCGCCACCGCCCCACAGCTCGTCGTGGTCGCTGGAACCGGCATTCCGGTTCTCGAGGAAGGTGTCGTCCCCCTCGCCGCCGTGGACGACGTCGTCGCCGGCGCCGTCGCTGAGCGTGTCGTTCCCGGCTCCGGCGTCGATCCGGTCGTTCCCGTACGCACCGTTGATGACGTCGTCGCCGCTGGTGCCGGCGATCACATCTGCGTAGTCCGTGCCCGTGACCGACTCGAAGCCCACGGCCGTCGCACCCCAGTTGGAGGTGCCCGCCGTCATGTCGAGGTCGATCCCGGCGCCCGAACCACCGAGGTAGAAGACATCGATGGCGCTGTCGTCCGACCCGCCGTCGAGGACATCTCCCTCGGATCTGCCTGCTTCGGCATAGATACGGTCGGCCCCGGGACCGCCGTCGACGACATCAGCGCCGTCACCGGAACTGGCAGAGGGACGTACGAGGTCGTTACCGGCACCCCCGTAGATCGAGTCGCTCCCGCCCTCGCCGTAGATGAGGTCGCTCTTGTCGCCGCCATACACGGTGTCGTCACCCGAACCCCCGCGAATGGCGTCATGGCGAGACTCGGTGTTGCTGTAGATGATGTCGTCCCCGGCCTCGCCGTAGATGGTTCCGACACTGGACGTCTCCCGCATGCAGATGACGTCGGCGCCGCCCAACGCGTGCACGCCGGCGTTGAGCCCTTCCGCCAGCAGGATCACGTCGTCACCCTCGGTCGGGACCTGACCCTCGACGGCGAGGTCGACGGTGATGGGCTTGCCGCCACACTCACCTTCGGCAGCGGCGGCCGAGCCGGCGAGGAGGCCACCGACGCCGAGGGCGACGGCGGGGACGGACAGGAGCCCGAGGAGGGCGTACGAGGAGGCGCGAGAGCGCATGAGAGACCTCACAACGACGAGGGACCGAGGGATGCCGGCGCCGACCCGAATCATGCGCGGAGAGCGAACGATAGCGCTCTCGGACATTCCCGGCCCGCGGTTTTGTCCGGCCCGTTCATTCACTGTGTGGAAGACGTATCGCGCATACTGACTCACCGTGCTTGACCTTTCGCGCCGTGCCCTGCTGCTCTGGGCGGCCTCGCTGTTCGCTCTGTGCGCCCTGATCGGGATCGCGGGGATCAACGGGTGGCCGCCGGTCTCGACGATCGACGAGCTCGGCCGGGACGCGACGGAGGTGACCGCTGAGCATGGCTGGATGCTCGACTTCTGGCACGTCGTCGAGGTGATCACCGAGTGGTATCTCGCTGTCGGCGTCGCCCTCCTGGTCGCCGCGGGACTGTTCCGGACCTACCTGCGCGCCGCGGTCTACGTGTTCGGCGTCGTGGTGATCACGCTGGTCGTACGCCGCGCGGTGGTGCTGATCGTCGACCGGGACCGGCCCGCGTGGCAGCTGGCGTCGTGGTTCCACGAGTCGCCGTCGTACCCGTCCGGTCATGCGACCGGGATCGCGGTGCTGGCAGGCGTGATCGCGGTGGTCGTGACGATGTTCGTACGCCGCCGCGGCATCCGCCGCCTGGCCTACACCGGCCTCATCCTGCTGGTCGTGCTCGTTGCCGCCGACCGGGTCTTCCTCGGACGCCACTACCCCTCCGACGTGCTCGGTGGGATCCTCTTCGCCGCCGGTGCCGTCTTCCTCGGCATGGCGCTCTACACGCCGCTGCCCGCCTCGCACGCGCTGGGGCGGCGGCCGCTGGTCGACTCGGTGCGTGGCAACCGGAAGATCGCGGTCGTCCTCAACCCGATCAAGGTCGAGTCGGTCGAGCATTTCAAGACGATGGTCAACACGATGGCCAAGGAGTCCGGCTGGAAGACGCCGACCTGGCACCTGACCACGGTCGACGACCCGGGCAAGGGGATGGCTCTGGCGGCCCAGGCAGAGGGCGCCGACCTGGTCCTCGTCTGTGGCGGCGACGGCACCGTACGCGAGGTCTGCTCCGCCCTGGCCGGCACCGGCATCGCGGTCGGGATCGTCCCCGGTGGCACCGGCAACCTGCTGGCGCGCAACCTGTCGATCCCGCTCTACATCCGCGCCGCGATCGACGTCGCGCTCACCGGGCAGGACCAGGCGATCGACCTGGTCGAGGTCTCGGGCGACAACCTCGAGGACACCAACTTCCTGGTCATGGCCGGGATGGGCTTCGACGCCGCGATCATGAGCGGCGTCAACGAGGACATCAAGAAGCGCATCGGTTGGATGGCGTACGTCCTCTCCGCCTTCAAGAGTCTGATGTTCCCGGCGATGCGGCTGGAGATCTCCGTCGACGACGGCGAGTTCACCAGGCACCGGGCGCGTACGGTCGTGGTCGGCAACGTCGGCTACCTCCAGGCGAACATGCCGCTGCTGCCGGCGGCAGCGCTCGACGACGGCCTCATCGACGTGGTGCTGCTCTATCCGCAGCGATTCTGGTCCTGGCTCCCGCTCGCGGTCCGGGTGCTGAGCAAGCGTCCGCGCACCGACAATCTGGTCAACCGGATGACCGGTGCCAGCGTCGTGATCCGGACCAACCACGACCAGCCGCGGCAGCTCGACGGCGACACGATCTCCGAGGGTCGCGAGCTCCGTATGCAGTGCCTCCCCGGGCGCCTGCTCGTCCGCGTGCCACGCTGACAGCCAGTCCCGATTCGGTCCTGAATCCAAACGACACGCAGTGGGGCCGAACGTCCCGGGAATCTGGGCCTAAAGTCCCTCTTTCTGCGTGATTTCAGCCCGTTTGGCCTCGATTCTCGTGGCAAAACCGAGCCGACTCGCCGACACAGATGCCTTGTTGACAAGTAAATTTTCATAAGGTGTCTGACACGACTCGGCGTGAGCCGAGTCGTCGTCTTCGACCGGGCTCAAGCCTGACTCCGGCCGACGACGTGGCAAGACCCACACACTGGTCGGAAATCCCCCGCGACCAGTGGTCGACTCCCGGGCCGTCCCACCCGCAGCCCGGGTTTGAAAACCGGCACGCTCGGAACGGTTCCCCCGCCACGCCCGAGCGTGCCGGTGTCGTTTTCGGGCCCGGACCAGCCCGGGTCAGCCCGGGTCAGCTCTTGGGCTTGGCCTGCTGGACGGCCTCGGTCTCCTCGGGCGACATCAGCTGGGACGACTTCCAGGCACTGATGCTCTTCGCGTACGACCTCGCCTCGGTGCGGCCGTGGATCGAGGTGAGCACGACCCCGTCGCCGTTGTCGTCGAGCAGCGCAAGGCACCAGCTCAGGTGGCCGCCGGCGTCTCCGAAGGCGTCGAAGCGCACGACCGCGAGGTGGCGCAGGTTCATCGCCGACTCGGCGCGCAGGGCCGCGACCTCGGCGCGCAGACCGGCGACGTCGGTCGGCAGCGACTCGACGGCGGCAGGGTCGGGGCGACGTACGTCCTTGGTCTTCTGCCAGGCCGCTCCGGCGAGGGCCAGGGCGGCGATTGCTGTCAGCAGACTGAGAATTGCAAGAGCGAGCACAACGGGCGAATCTAGACTGTCGCTGTGTCCGAGCCACATCGCATCGCCTATCAGGGCGAACCAGGGTCCAACTCACACATGGTGTGCCAGCGGTACTACCCCGAGCTGGAGTCGGTGCCGTGCGCCTCGTTCGAAGATGTTTTTGCGGCCGTCGAGGCGGCCAGCGGTGAGCAGAGTGCGTCGCTGGCGATGATCCCGATCGACAACTCCCTCGCCGGGCGGGTGGCCGACATCCACCACTTCCTCCCCGAGTCCAGCCTGCACATCATCGCCGAGCACTACCTGCGGATCAGGTTCCACCTGCTCGGCCTTCCGGGCGCCCACCTGGACGACATCCGTACGGTCCACTCCCACGTCCACGCCCTGGGCCAGTGCCGCAACATCATTCGGGAGCACGGCTTCACGCCGGTCGTCTCCGGCGACACGGCCGGGGCCGCGCGTGAGGTGATCGAGGCCGGCGACCCGACGATGGCCGCGATCTCTCCGCCGCTGGCCGCCTCGATCTACGGGCTGGACGTGCTCGCCACCGACATCGAGGACGCCGACCACAACACCACCCGCTTCGTGGTGCTCTCGCCCGATTTCATCCAGGCTCCCGCCGACGCGGGTCCGGTGGTGACCTCGTTCATCTTCAACGTACGCAACCTCCCCGCGGCCCTCTACAAGGCGCTCGGCGGCTTCGCGACCAACGGCGTCAACATGACCAAGCTGGAGTCCTACATGGTGGATGGGAAGTTCACCGCCACCCAGTTCCTCGCCGAGGTCGACGGCCACCCGGACCAGCCGGGGCTGAAGCGGGCGCTGGAGGAGCTGGCCTTCTTCACCACCGACGTGAAGCTGCTGGGCGTATACCCCGCCGACCCGGCGCGGTTCTGAGTCATGTCGGACGACGAGTCCACCGCCGACCTCGGGTTCGCCCGCGTCGACCTCGACCGGGAGCGCCGCACCGGTGACCCCGAGGTCGTGTACGCCGACGGCAAGACCCCCGAGCAGGTCGTCGCGATCCTTCGCCGGCTGCACGAGGCGCATCCCTCGCGCGCCGTCCTGGCCACTCGAGTCTCCGCCGAGGCGGCCGCCCGGGTCGCGGCCGAGCTGCCGACGGCAGTCCACGACGCCGAGGCCCGCGCGGTCACGCTCGGGCCGCTGCCGACCCCGCACGGCCGGGTGTGCGTCGTCGCCGCCGGGACGTCCGACGGACCGGTCGCGGCCGAGGCCGCGCTCGCCTGTCGGGTCCATGGCGCCGGGGTCGAGCGGATCACCGACGTCGGTGTCGCCGGGATCCACCGTCTTCTGGCCGTACGCGACCGGCTCGATGCCGCCGACTGCCTGATCGTCGTCGCCGGGATGGAAGGTGCCTTGCCCTCCGTGGTCGGCGGGCTCGTGGGCGTGCCGATGATCGGGGTGCCGACGTCCGTCGGCTACGGCGCCTCCTTCGGCGGGCTGGCCGCGCTGCTGGCGATGCTCAACTCGTGCGCTCCCGGCGTGACCGTGGTCAACATCGACAACGGCTACGGTGCTGGCGTCGCGGCGGCTCGGATCGCCAGGCGGGCCCGAGGAGGGGAACCGTGAGGACGGACCCCCTCGAGCCGGGTGGACATCAGCGAGAAGTGGTCAAAAGTGGTCGCCGTCCGACGGGTAGGGCGGCCCATTTCGACCACTCTGGGAGCTCTCGATGAGGATCTGGATCGATGCCTCCTCAGGAGCCTCAGGGGACATGCTGCTCGGCGCGCTCGTTGGCGCCGACGTGCCGCTGTCTCTCATCGCCTCCGCGGTCGATGCGGTCACCCCTGAGCCGGTGGGTCTCGCCTCCGAGCAGGTGATGCGCGGTGCTCTCGCCGCGACCCGGTGCCATGTCGAGATCGCCGACTCGGCCCATCACCGCACCTGGACCGACGTCCGGGCACTGCTCACCGACGCCGCCCTGGACGATGCCGTGCGCGACCTGGCACTCCGGGTCTTCGAGCGCCTCGCCGTCGCCGAGGGGGCCGTCCACGGGATCCCACCCGAGGATGTTCACTTCCACGAGGTCGGGGCGCTGGACGCGATCGCGGACGTGGTCGGAGTCTGCGCCGGCTTCGCGCACCTGGGTGCAACCGAGGTGGTCGTCTCCCCGATCGCGGTTGGATCCGGGTCGATCCGGACGGCGCACGGCACTCTCCCAGTGCCGCCTCCGGCCGTGGCGCGGCTGCTCACCGGCGTACCTTCCTTTGCGGGGCCGCTCGGGCATCCCGAGATGGAGATGTGCACGCCGACCGGCGCCGCGCTGCTCACCACCCTCGCCACCTCATGGGGCGACCAGCCGCCGCTGACGACCCGAGCGGTCGGCGTCGGCGCCGGCGGCAGGAACCCGGAGGGCTGGTCGAACACGCTGCGCCTGCTGATCGGTGACGCTGCGGTGCGGCCGGGGGCAGAATCCCGCCATGGCGGGGAAATGCGGGCGGGTCGGGCGGCTGGCGACGACATTTTCCCGCCATGGCGGGAAAATGCGCCGACCGAACTCGTCATCGAGGCGAACATCGACGATCTCGACCCGCGACTGATCCCCGGTGCGCTCGACGCGCTCCTGGCGGCCGGCGCGCACGACGCCTGGGTCACGCCGATCCTGATGAAGAAGGGCCGACCGGCCTACACCCTCCACGCGCTCACCCGTCCCGATGCCGCCGAGGCGGTCCGGCGGGTGCTCTTCCGGGAGACCTCGACGATCGGCGTACGCGAGCACGAGGTCGTCAAGCACGCCCTGCCGCGCGAGATGCTGACCGTGAGCGTCGGCGGCCAGCCGATCGCGGTCAAGGCCGCCCGCCTCGACGGCGAGATCGTCAACCTGCAGCCCGAGTGGGACGACGTCGCCCGCGCGGCTGCCGCGCTCGATCGCCCGCCGATCGACGTGCTCGCCGAGGCGAAGGCCGCCGCCCTCGCCCGACCGCTGGTCGAGCCGGATTCGTGAGGTACGAGCGAATCCGTGTCGAGACCAACATGGATCAATCGAGCGCGACCGCACCGTGTTGGTCTCGACACGCCTCCGCCTAGCGGCTCCGGCGGCTCGACCGACGGGCCGGCCCAGCGGCTCCGGCGGCTGCACCGCCAGGATGCGACGATATGAGCCGGACGTAAAGAAACTGGAACGGAACCCTGATGGACATCACCGTCGTCGCGCTGGCCTTCGCCGCGATCTTCGTCGTCGAGCTCCCGGACAAGACGTTCCTGGCGACACTGGTGCTCTCGACGAAGTACCGGCCGATCTTCGTGTGGCTCGGCGTCGGCGCGGCGTTCGCGGTCCAGACGCTCATCGCGGTGGCGATCGGCGGGGTGGCGACGCTCCTCCCGACCGATCTGATCCACATCGTCGCCGCCCTGCTCTTCCTCGGCGGCGCGGTGTTCCTGTTCATCGAGGGGCGCCGCCACCACGGCACCGCATCCGAGGACGACGGCAGCGAGTTCGCCGAGAAGGCGAAGGACGTACGCGGCTTCCGCCAGGTCCTGGCCAGCTTCATGGTCCTCTTCGCGGCCGAGTGGGGGGACCTCTCCCAGCTGCTGAGCGTCTCGCTGGTGGCTCGCTACCACGACCCGGTCTCGGTCTTCATCGGCTCCTGGGCCGCGTTGCTGGCGGTGTCGGGGCTCGCGGTGCTGCTGGGACGTACGCTGCTCCGGTTCATCAAGCTGCACGTCCTGCACTATGTCGGCGCTGTGGTCTGCCTCGTCCTGGGCATCCTGACGTTGGTCGAGGTGTTCGCCTGAGCTTGTCGAAGGGTGTTCGCCTGAGCGGCTTCATCTAGGCTCTGCGCCATGGTGAGACTTGGCGCCGACAGCGAGGTCGGACGACTGCGTACGGTAATGCTCCACCGGCCCGGCCGGGAGCTGACCCGGCTGACGCCGCGCAACAACGACAAGCTGCTCTTCGACGGCATCCCGTGGGTCAAGCGGGCACAGGACGAGCACGACGCCTTCGCGGCCGCGCTGCGGGATCGCGACGTCGAGGTGCTCTACCTGACCGACCTGCTCACCGAGACCCTCGAGGTGCCCGAGGCGCGGAAGCTGGCGCTCGAGAACGTGCTGGGCTCGCTCACCCTCGGCGACACCCTGCGCGACTACCTGAGCGGCGCCCTCGCTGACGCCGGACCGACCGAGCTGACCGACCACCTGACCGCCGGCGTCCGCAACGACGAGGTACGCGGCGGCCACGGCCTGGTCACCAGCCTCCTCGCCCACGACGACTTCCTGATCGACCCGCTCCCCAACCTGCTCTTCACCCGCGACTCGTCGGTGTGGATCCGCGACCGGGCGACGGTCACCTCGCTGGCGATGCCGGCTCGCAAGCGCGAGACCGCGCTCACCGAGCTGATCTACCAGTTCCACCCGCGCTTCCGGGCCAGCCCGCGGCTGCACGGCGCCCACTTGGAGCACGTCGAGGGTGGGGACGTACTCCTCCTCGCTCCCGGTGTCGTCGCGGTCGGGGTCGGCGAGCGCACCACCCCCGCCGGGGCCGAGCGGCTCGCCCGCCAGGTCTTCGCCGAGGAGCTCGCCCACACCGTGCTCGCGGTGCCGATCGCGCAGGAGCGCGCGACGATGCACCTGGACACCATCGCCACGCTGGTGAACACCGACAAGATGGTGATCTACCCGAACGCGGTCGACTCGCTGGTGGCGTACGCCGTGACCCCCGCGGGCGGCGACGGCCAGCTGAACATCGCGGCCCCGCGCCCGTTCCTCGAGGTCGCGGCCGAGGCGATGGGGATCGACAAGCTTCACCACATCGACACCGGGCTCGACCCGGTCGCCGCCGAGCGCGAGCAGTGGGACGACGGCAACAACACCCTGGCACTGGCGCCGGGCGTGGTCGTGGCGTACGAGCGCAACACCCAGACCAACGGAGCGCTGGAGGCTGCCGGTATCGAGGTCATCGCGATCGCCGGTTCCGAGCTGGGCTCCGGCCGCGGCGGCCCCCGATGCATGAGCTGTCCGATCGCCCGCGACCCGCTGCCCGCATAGGCGACTACACCCGCGGGTAACCCCTGTAGACGAACATCGTTGATCTCTGTAACTGCCGTCACATCGCGGCAGCACCCCACAGCCGACCCCGAAGGAAACCCTCGTGACCGAGTCGTTCTTCTCCATGTTCACGCCCAAGGAGATCGCGCACATCAGCGCCACCGGCACCCGCGTGCACCTGCCCGAGGGCTGGTCGCCGATCTGGGAGGACACCCCGCCGGACAAGGCCTACATCATCCTCGACGGCACCGTCTCGGTCCGCCGGGACAAGGTGGAGATCGCCCAGTGCGGCCCCGGCGACATCATCGGTGAGGCCGCGATCATGCGGGGCTCGCTGCGCACGGCCTCCATCGTCGCCCTCACCCCGCTCGACCTGATCCACCTCAGCGCCGACCAGCTGCAGCAGCTGTCCGTCGAGATGCCGACGTTCGCACGGGCGCTGGAGAAGGTCGCCAAGGAGAGGTTCGACTCCTGACGCTCGAGGACCAGGCTGACGAGGGCCTCGGCCAAGGCCGTAGCCGTGAGGCAGACATCGAGCTGGCCGAGGCGCTCGCCGTGGTCGAGTCCTTCGTCCTCGGCCAGACGCCCACGCTGACCCGCGCCGAGGTGGCGGAGGCTGCCGGCGTGCCCATGGAGGTCACCGAGGACCTCTGGCACCATCTCGGCTTCCCGCATGCGGGCGAGGACGAGATCGCCTTCACCGAGGCAGATGTCGAGGCGTTGCGGATGACGCAGGAGCTCGTACGCCTCGGGGTGCTCAGCGAGGACCGCCAGGCGGCGCTCGTGCGGACCTGGGGACGGTCCTACGCGCGCCTGGCCGAGTGGCAGACCTCGCTGCTGGCCGAGGTCGCCCGGGAGCGGGGTGGCGACGAGGTCGAGGACCTGGTCGCCCTGACGGGGCAGGTGCTGCCGCTGGTCGAGTCGCTGCAGGACTATGTCTGGCGCCGCCATCTGGTCAGCGCGGCGCGGCGGATGCTCACCGTCGCGGACGCCTCCGCGGTGCCGCTCGCGGTCGGCTTCCTCGACATCGTCGGCTACACCTCCCGCTCCAAACGGCTCAGCGACAAGGAGCTGGTCGACTGGGTCGAGGAGTTCGAGGACACCTGCTCCGACATCGTCGTCGAGCACGGCGGGCGGGTGATCAAGTATCTCGGCGACGGGGTGTTCTTCACCTTCGAGGACGTCGCCGCCGCGGCCCGGACCGCCCTGGACCTGGCCGCCCTCGGAGAGGATCGCGACAGCGCGTTTCCGCACGTCAGAGCCGGGATATCCTACGGCGACGTGGTTCTCCGGCTCGGCGACGTCTTCGGGCCGACAGTCAACATCGCCGCCCGCCTCACGACCGTCGCCCGGCCCTCGTCGGTGGTCATCGACGAGAACGCCGCCGCCGCGCTCGAGGACGTCGACGGCTTCCAGGTCGAGAAGATGCGGCGTACGAGCGTGAAGGGCTACTCCCGCCTGCAGGCGTTCCGGCTGCGTTCCCAATCCGACTGAACCCACCCGACCGAACCGGGCCAGGAAAGTCGGGCCCGGAGAGGTGCTCCCCAGCCAGGCTTGATGGCGAAAGGAGGACCACATGATCGGCACGCTCAACACCCTGGTCGACCTGGTCGAGACGGAGCTTCGCAGCGGGCTCACCGGTGAGGTCGACGTGGCTCGGGTCGCCCGCGACCACGGCACCACCGAGTACCACCTGCGCCGGATGTTCTCGGCGCTGGCCGGGATGCCCCTGTCCGAATACGTACGCCGCCGCCGGATGACCCTGGCAGCGGCCGACCTGGTGGCCGGCGCCCCTGACCTCCTGGAGGTCGCGGTGCGCTACGGCTACGGCTCGACCGAGGCGTTCGGGCGCGCGTTCCGTGCCGTGCACGGAACGGCTCCCGCCGACGTACGCCGATCCGGTGGTCCGCTACGCACACAACCCACGCTCAGGTTCCGCCTGAGCGTCGAAGGGAGCACCCCGATGGACGTCACCATCAACGACATGCCCGAGCTGCGGCTGGTCGGCCACGCCACCAAGGTCCCGCTGATCTACGAGGGCGTGAACCCGCACATCCAGACCCACATCGCCTCGATCGCGCCCGAGGATCACGTTCGGCTCAAGGAGCTCAACGACACCGACCCGCGCGGCATCCTCGCCGTCACCGACTCCCCGTCGCCCGACGCGCAGGAGGGGACGATGATCACTTACCTGCACGGGGTCGCGGTCACGCCGTCGGCCGCGGTGCCGGACGGGCTCGACAGCATCACCGTGCCGGCCGGCTCCTGGGCAGTCTTCACCTCCAGCGGCCCGCACCCGGAGACGCTGCAACGGCTCTGGTCCTCGACCGCCACCGACTGGTTCCCGTCGAACCCGTGGCGGCTCCGCCCCGGGCCGTCCGTCCTGCGCTACCTCGAGCTCACCGAGACGTACGCCTCGTGCGAGCTCTGGTTGCCGGTGGAGCGGGCGTGATGGTTCGGCGGATGTTCACCGAGGTAACTCGGTGAACGGTCGCTTTCCTCGCGGAACTCCACGAAGGAGGTGAGTGCTGACCGAGGTACCTCGGTCAGCATCCACCCCGTCAGCGGATGGTGACCTGTCGGTTGGCGAGCCCGGCGCGAGCCGAGCGCACCTCGGGGGTGATCTCGGAGTCGTCGGCGAGCGCCTCGTCGAGCAGCTTCTTGAACGCCACCGCCGGCTCCTCGAGCGCCTCGGCGCCGGTGCCGACCGGCAGGTCCCAGACGGGGGCGAGCAGACCGTGGGCACGGAACATGCCGACGAAACGAGCGTCAGGGACGATCACGTCCTCGCCGGTCACGTGCAGGCGTGCGAGCGCGGTCAGCAGGGCGTCCTCGGGCTCGGGCATCACCCAGCGCAGGTGCTCCTTGGAGCCGACCGAGGTCCAGTACGCAGCCTCGACCGACGCCAGTCGCAGCGTCGGCAGCACCGACTCGTTGGCGTGCTCGAGGGCGTGCTCGAAGTCGCCCTTGTCCTCGACGTCGGCGAGCCACCAGTCGAAGCCCTCGTGGACAGTGACGTCCAGGGACTCGTTGGTGACGATGTCCTGGAGCCGCGGGCCCGGGCCCGGCGCGGAGGTGAGACCGAAGATGCCGGACTCGCCCGCGGCGCGGCTCTCCAGCGCCTGGAGCAGCGCGGCGGCCACGTCACGCGAGACGTCGCCGTAGTTGTGCTGCACCTGCAGCCCGGCCCATACCTCGCCCGAGTCGCGCGACATCGCCGGCGCGGCGCCCGGCAGCAGGGTGCCCAACGTGACGGGGGTCGACTCGAAGCCCTTCACCGTCAGCGACACCGTCGCCGAGGGCACCAGCTCACGCAGTGCGACCAGGTCGCACTCGCCGGGCAGGCCCTCGAACGGGCGCCCCACGAACGCGCCGCCGGCGGCACCGTGGCACGCCTTGTAGCGCTTGCCGGACCCGCACGGGCACGCCGCGCGCGGGTTGGGACCGTCCGTCGGGGCCGCAGCCGCCTGACGGTTCTTGACTCGGGACTTCTTGGCCACGGCCAAACCCTAACCTGCCGGGCCCGCGCGCCAGGTAACACGCCTCAGCGGCCGAGCAGCTCCAGCATGAACCCCGGCCGGTCGGTGATGACCGCGTTGACCCCGATGTCGAGGCAGAGCTTGAGCTGCTCCTCGGTGTTGACGGTGTAGACGTGCAGGTTGCGGCCCTTCGACGCGAGCCGCCGCCCGAGCTTCGGGTGGGCGGTGAGCATCTCGATGCTGGCCCCGAGCCACCAGTCCGGGCCGATCGTGTGCCGCAGGAGCGACCAGTTGGCGGCGCGGTCGACGAGCTGGACCAGAGGTACGCCCGGCGCCAGCCGCTCCACGCGCTGCAGCGCCGTGAACGAGAAGCTCATCACCCGCACCGGGCTGCCCGGACCGGCCCAGCCGAAGTCGTTGAGAACGTCGACCAGACGCCCCTCGGTCAGCCCGCCGTAGCGCGTCGGGTGCTTGGTCTCGATCGCCATCTCGACGTGCCGGCCGTAGTCACGCACGACCCGCAGCAGCCGGTGCAGCGTGAGCACGCCGCGCATGTCCCGGTCGGGCGGCTCGTCCTCCCCCTCCCAGAACCCGTTCTTCCAGGCCGCGAAGTCGATCGCCTGCAGCTCGGCGAGGGTCATCTCCGAGACCAGCCCCCGCGCGCCGATGCGGCGCAGATGGCGGTCGTGGACGCAGACGAGATGCCCGTCCATGGTCAGACGTACGTCGCACTCCAAGGCGTCCGCGCCCGCATCCAGGGCTGCGACGTACGCAGCGAGGGTGTGCTCCGCGATCTCATGACTGGCGCCGCGATGCGCGACGACCTGGGTCCTCATGAGGAGATTGTTGTCCATCGGACAACCGCGTGGGCGCACGACACGACGCCGAAAAGCGTTACCCCGTGACGTACGCCCTCCGGCATCGTCTCGCGAACACGATCCGGTTCGGAGGAGACAGATGGATCTCGGAGACCACAACGTCGGCGGCCCGCGGGACCTGGGTCACTTCCAGGGCCAGGCAGCGTTCGACCGCTTCGCGGTGCCTAGAACGGCACGACCGCGAACCGACCGAACGCCACGAAGGCCGCCAGCGACCAGAAGACCAGGTCACCGGCGGCGGAGCCCCACTCCTTGCGGATGATGCGGGTGGTGGTCGCACCGGTCATGAGCAGCACCAGCCCGAGAGCGGCGAACGGCACCACCCAGGTGGCGACCCCGGTCACTACGGGCAGGATCAGCCCGGCCGCGGCCAGCACCTTCATCACGCCGATGACCTTGAGGAAGCCGCCGGGGAAGTCGTCGGCGTAGTGCCACCCCTCGAAGGCGTTGCGAAACCTCTCCTTCGACAGCAGCAGCATCGCCAGTCCGCCGGCCAGGAACCCGGCAGCCAGAAAGATCGTCACGATCCACAAGATGATGTTCATGCCACCGAGACGAGGTACGTCGCCAGGCTGTGACATCGAACGGAGAGATCACCGCCCGCCGGTCACCCGCAGCGTCGTGGCGGTGACGTACCCGGCCTTCTCGCTCATCAGCCAGGCGACTGCCTCGGCGACCTCGTCGGGTGAGCCTGCACGGCCGATCGGGATCTGGGGCGCCATCCGGGCGATCCGGCCGGGGTCGCCGGTGTTGGCATGCATGTCGGTCTCGGTGAGCCCGGGGGCGACCGCGACGACCCGGATGCCGAGCGGGGCGACCTCGAGCCCGAGGCCCTTCGTGAGCGCGTCGATCCCGGCCTTGGCGGCGGCGTAGTGGACGTACTCCCCCGGCGATCCGAGCGTGGCGGCGCCGGAGGAGATGTTGACGATCACCCCGCCCTCGGCGAGCGCGGACACGGCCGCGCGGGCAATCAGCGTGGGACCGACCAGGTTGACCGCGTACGTCCTCCGGATCTCGTCGGTCGGAGTGTCGACGAGGGGCGCGTAGCGGTAGGTCGCGCCTGCGTTGTTGACCACGCCGGTCACCGGGCCGGCGGCCTCGAAGAGCGCGGCGATCCCGGCGTCGGTGGTGATGTCGGCGGCCACGATCTCGCAGGAGACCCCGAGCGCCCTGATCTCGTCGCGCGTCGCGACAGCAGCAGCTTCGTCGGACAGATATCCGAGCACGAGAGAGTGGCCGTCAGCGGCCAGTCGACGAGCGACAGCGGCACCGATCCCGCGGGTGCCTCCGGTGATGAGAGAGCGTTTCACACCCGAAGAGTGTCACGCAGCCTCCACGCCACCAACGCCAGTGCCAGGACTCCGGCGAGCGCCCATCCGGCGGGGTAGTGCACCGCGGGTTCGTTCCAGCGCTCGTGGAAGTAGACCAGGTGTGAGGAGAGCAGCCCGGCGTCGACCGAACGGCCCTCCTGGATGAGTACGCCGATGGCCACCAGCACCGTCAGCAGCGTCTGCATCGCCCAGCCCAGGATCCAGGCGGGCACCCAGGCGACGACGTCGACGGCGCGGCGTACGGACGTCACGAGCACGGTGACCAGGGCAGCGGCCAGCAGCGCGTCGATGACCGACGACGGCAGCTCGCCGGGGAGCATCCCATCGAGCCAGAGAGGTACGCACACGGCCGGCGCGGCCAGCATCGGCGCCCGCAGCACGCACGGCCCGAGGCTCGCGGCGAGACCGGCGGCGAGACCGGCGACCGTCGTGATCGCGGCGACGGCGATCAGATGGGTCAGCATCGACGAGTTGGTCGCCGCCGGCCCGGCGGCGAACATCAGCCCGAGGAAGGCCGCGGCCACGACACCGGCGCCGGCAAGCACCGCGCTGAGCAGCCGGCGGTCCGGGCGCAGCCCCGCAGCGAGCCCACCGAGCGCGGCGGCGAGCAATGTGAACGAGACCAGCTCGGCGACCATCGGGGCTAGCAGGAGCGGCTGCGGCTGGACGAGCTGCGGAAGGAAACCGACGCCCCAACCCGCGGCAGCGACCAGCGGAACCATCCACAGACGAGTCCGTTCAGTCATGTCGTCCACGGTGACAGGCGGAAGGTGAGGCCAGGCGGCGTACCGGGGAACACCAGCCCAACGTCAGGTGGCCCGACCGTTGCCGTTCTTCCCCAAGGTGGGTGGATTTCTAATTGCAGGGCGCCGATCGGGAATACCTGGGTAGGCTCAAGGGACGGACACGTACCCCACGCGTGGAAGAGGTGAGACCGGCATGACCAAAGCACCCCGAAAATTCTGGGCCAGAAGCATCAGTACAGCGGCGCTGACCAGCATCGGGCCTCGGGCCGTTGCCGCCGTCGCGCTGACCGCTGCCTTCGCGGTCCTGGCCCCGAACGAAGCACGCCTCGACACCGGTCATCAGCAGCCTGAGCTCCCCGATCCGGGCGCGCTCCAGGACCCCCTCGGCATCTCCAATGGCCTGGGTGGCGTGAAGAACCTGACCCCGACCGACGCAGTGAAGCTCGCCTCCAACGCCGAGGAGCTGTCGATCCCGTCGGTCGCTCTGGCTGCGTACCAGCGCTCGGCGACCGTGCTCAACGACGCCGACGCCTCCTGCCGCATCGACTGGGCCCTGGTCGCCGCGATCGGCATGGTCGAGAGCAACCACGGCCGCTTCGGCGGCAGCGAGCTCAACTCCAACGGCCTCGCCCTCCCCGCGATCATCGGCCCGCAGCTCAACGGCGCCGGCAACTTCGCGGCGATCCGCGACACCGACAACGGCCTCTACGACCACGACACGGAGTACGACCACGCTGTCGGCCCGATGCAGTTCATCCCCTCCACCTGGACGGTCATGGGCACCGACGGTGACGGCGACAACCGCCGCGACCCGCAGGACGTCGACGATGCTGCCGTTGCCACCGCGGCCTACCTGTGCGCCGGCACCGAGGACGTCAGCACCAACTCCGGCGCCCAGTCCGCGGTCTACCGCTACAACCAGAGCGACACGTACGTCGAGGCAGTGCTGAAGATCGCCGGCCAGTACCGCAACGGGGAGTTCCCGGGCGCACCGAGCGTGGACGGTGGGTCCACCTCCTCGATGAGACCCACGGCCTCCGCCCTCCCGCGCACCTCGAACACTGTTGCGCCGGCACCGAAGTCGGAGACCAAGTCCGCTCCCAAGGCCGCCTCGAAGCCCCCGGCGCCTGCACCGACACCGTCCCCTACGCCGACCAAGCCTGCGGAGCCCGACGACACCCAGACGGGCGCCGAACCGGACGACAACACGTCGGGCGACGGCGACGGGACGGCGACGCCGACCCCCACGCCGACTCCCACCCCGACGCCCACGGATCCTCCGACGACAGAGGAGCCTGAGCCGGTGCCCACCGTCGCAAGCCGGTGTGAGGAGGCGACCGTCTTCACGTATCCCACTCTCGAGGTGGACAGCGACATCTACAACGCCGTTCTGGTGGCTTGCGCCACTGAGTTTGGCGACACGGTCCCCGATTCGGGACTCGCCAAGGCGTACGTAGCGGGCCTCGATGAATCGGTGGACCCGTCCTTCACCGACCTCCCCGAGCCGGTGAAGGACGACGCCGTCACGGAGCCCGCGCCCGTCGAATGACCCGGGTCAGCTGACCTTGATCACCGTCTTGCCGAAGTTCTGACCCCGGAGCATCCGGTTGAACGCGGCGGGTGCGTTCTCGAGCCCTTCGGTGACGTCCTCGCGATAGCGCAGCTTGCCCTCGGCCAGCCAGCCGGTCGCCTCGGTGAGGAAAGCGCGCTGGTGATCGCGGACGAACTCGTCCTGGATGAAACCCCTGATCAGCAGGGACTTGTTGAGCACGTGCCGCATCAGACCGGGCGCCCGGTCGGGTCCCTCGGGCGCGGCGGTGTCGTTGTAGTGCGCGACGATCCCGCAGACCGGCACCCGGGCGAACTTGTTGAGCCGCGGCAGCACCGCGTTCCACACGTGACCGCCGACGTTCTCGAAGTAGACGTCGATCCCGTCGGGGACCGCGGCCTTCAGCTGATCCTTGAAGTCGGGTGCGCGATGGTCGAGGGCGGCGTCGAAGCCGAGCTCGGTCAGATGCGCGACCTTCTCCGGCCCGCCGGCGATGCCGACCGCGCGGCAGCGGAGGATCTTCGCGATCTGTCCGACCGTGGCGCCGACGGGACCGGTCGCGGCCGCCACGACGACGGTCTCGCCGGGCTTCGGCTGCCCGATCTGGGTCAGCCCCGCGTACGCCGTGAACCCCGGCATCCCCAGCACGCCCAGCGCGGTGGAGACCGGTGCGACGGACGGATCGAGGCGGCGGGTGTGCTTGGCCGGCGCGACGGAGAACCCCTGCCAGCCTCCGTACGCCAGCACCACGTCGCCCACCTGCCGCGACGGATCGCGCGACTCCACCACCTCGGCGACCGTGGCGCCGGGCAGCACGTCGCCCAAGGCGGTCGGAGCGGCGTACGACGGCGCATCGCTCATCCGCCCGCGCATGTAGGGGTCGAGCGAGAGGTATTTCGTACGCAGCAGCACCTCGCCCTCCGCGGGCGCCGGCACCTCGGAGGTGACGATCGAGAAGTCGTCGGCGGTCGGCTCACCGACCGGGCGCGCGCGGAGCAGGATCTGGGTGTTCGTTTCGGTCATCCCGCCATGGTGCCTCACCGGCGGGCAGGCTTGCTTAATCACAACTAAACCTATTGACTTAGCACATGAAGCGATCGGTCGACGTCCACCAGCACCTGTGGCCGCCCGCACTGGTCGAGGAGCTGCGCCGCCGGCGGCAGCCTCCGTACCTCGACGGCTGGGTGCTCCATCTCGACGGCGAGCCGCCCTACTCCGTCGATCCGGCAGACCACGATCTCACCCGCCGTGCGGAGCAGGAGCACCGCCTCGTGCTGCTGTCGCTCTCCAGCCCGCTCGGGATCGAGTCGCTCGCCCCGGTCGAGGCGTACGGACTGCTCGACGCCTGGCACGGCTTCGCCGACGACCTGCCCGCCGACTACGGGCTGTGGGCCGCGCCGGCGCTCGTCGAACCGGACCTCGACGGCCTCACGAAGACCCTGGCGCACGACCGCGTCCACGGCCTCCAGGTACCGGCGACCGCGCTGTCGACCCCGGCCGCGCTCGAGGCCCTCGCGCCGGTACTCGCGACCGCCCAGCAGGCCGACCTGCCCGTCCTCGTGCACCCGGGTCCGGCCGGCCCGAGCACGCCGACCGACGTGCCCAACTGGTGGCCCGCCCTGACCTCGTACGTCGCCCAGCAGAGCGCCGCATGGCACTCCTGGCACGTCGCGGGGCGGTCGCTGCTGCCGACCCTGCGGATCGCCTTCGTGGCGCTGGCCGGGCTCGCGCCGCTCCACCACGAGCGCCTCGCGCAACGCGGCGGGAGCCTCGGTGCGATCGACCGGCACGTCTACTACGAGACCTCGTCCTACGGCACCCAGGCGATCGACGCGATGTCGCGCGTGGTCGGCGTGGACCCGCTGGTGAACGGCTCGGACCGACCCTACGCCGAGCCGACCGACCTCGGCCGAAGCGGAGCCCTCAGCCGGGCGATCCTCGTCGCCAACCCGCACCACCTGCTCACCGGAGGAGCCCGATGACCATCACCGAACCGACCGTCGACACCGTTCTGGGCGCCGCGAACCTGCCCGACCTGCCGAGACGTACGCTCACTCCCGGCGAGCTGCGCGCGTGGGTCGACGAGCTCGCCGCGCACCCCGAGCGGTGGGAGCACCTGGTGCGCCACGACACCGGCGGTCGCCACTACGTATCGCTCTACCGGGACAAGGACATCGACGTCTGGCTGCTGTGTTGGAACACCGTCGACGACACCGGCTGGCACGACCACGACATCTCCTCGGGCGCGGTCGCGGTGACCCACGGATCGGTCTTCGAGCAGCAGCCGAGGTTCGGCGGCGATCCCGTGCAACGGGAGGTCGGCGCGGGTCGCAGCTTCGGCTTCGGGCCCGACCACATCCACCGGATGAGCGGTGCGGTCGACGGCGCGGTCTCGATTCACGCCTACTCGCCGCCCCTGTGGCGGATGGGGCAGTACGCGATCAGCGACGACGGCGTGATGCGCCGCGTCTCGGTCTCCTACGCCGACGAGCTGCGACCGCTGGAGGACTGAACGACCTGCGCCGCGCCGAGTCGACATCTCGGGCGTCGAGTCCCGGGATGTGGCAGATTTCAAGCATCGAGGAACGAGGCTCGGACGGCGAACCCGACGTCCCTGTCCGTTTAACATCTTCGGTTCCTTCCCCAGATCTGGCAGGCTGAGGATCTTGTGCAACGGCGTCCGCAGGTGAAGAACAAAAGACAGGAGCGGTGGCTGTGATCGAGTTCGAGGGCGTCACCAAGTGCTATCCGGACGGCACCGTTGCCGTGGAAGACCTCTCCTTGAAGGTCGACACCGGGCAGATCACCGTGTTCGTCGGGCCGTCGGGATGTGGCAAGACGACCGCGCTGCGGATGATCAACCGGATGATCGAGCCGACCTCCGGCCGGATCCTGATCGACGGTGACGACGTCACCAGCCGCCCGGAGGCGCAGCTGCGGCGCGAGATCGGCTACGTGATCCAGGGCGCCGGGCTCTTCCCGCACCGCACGGTGCTCGACAACGTCGCCACCGTCCCGATCCTGCAGGGCATCTCCCGCCGGGAGGCCCGCACGAGCGCCCTCGACCTGCTCGAGCGCGTCGGGCTCGCCGCCAACCTCGGCGAGCGCTACCCGGCTCAGCTCTCGGGCGGCCAGCAGCAGCGCGTCGGCGTCGCCCGGGCACTCGCGGCGGACCCGCCGGTGCTGCTCATGGACGAGCCGTTCTCGGCCGTCGACCCGGTCGTACGCGACGACCTCCAGCAGGAGCTGCTCAGGCTCCAGGGCGAGCTCGGCAAGACCATCGTCCTGGTCACGCACGACATCGACGAGGCGATCCGTCTCGGCGACAAGGTCGCCGTCTTCGACCAACGAGCCCGCCTGGCCCAGTTCGCCCCGCCCGCCGATCTCCTCGCCGCTCCGGCCGACGACTTCGTCGCCTCGCTCGTCGGTCGCGACCGCGGCTTCCGGGGCCTCGGCTTCGCCGACGGAAGCTCGGTCGCGCTCAAACCCATCGACCACGGCGTCGACGGGCTCACCCTCGAGGTCGACCCCGACGGGCGACCGCTGGGCTGGCGCGGTACCGACGGGCTCCTCCCGACCGAGGGCACCTTCAGCGACGGCGCCAACCTGCGTACGGTCACCGACCTGATCATCCTCTCGCCCGCCGGCGCTGCGATTCGCGTCGACGCCGAGGGTCGGGCAGACGGCCTGGTCCTGCTCGAGGACCTGGCCGGCAGCGTACGTTCGCAGCAGCGGGAGCGCCTGGCGGCGCTGGCCACCTCGGAGGACGCTGGATGAGCGAGATCTGGCGCTACCTCGAGACCAACGCGGACGACGTCCTCACCGCGCTCGTCCAGCACATCTGGCTCGCTCTGATCCCGGTGGCGATCGCCTTCGTCCTGGCCCTGCCGCTGGGCGCCGTGGTCCATCGCTACGTCCCGGCACGCCACATCGCGCTCACCGCGGGCAGCGTGATCTACACCGTCCCGTCGCTGGCGCTGCTCCTGCTCCTCCCGGGCATCCTCGGCACCAGCGTCCTCGACCCGATCAACGTGGTCATCGCGCTCACTCTCTACTCGCTCGCCCTGCTCGTCCGCACGACCGCCGACGGTCTCGACGCGGTCGACACCACGGTCCTGCAGGCCGCCACCGCGATGGGCTATCGACCCGTACGCCGCTGGTTCACGGTCCAGCTGCCGCTGGCGATGCCGGTGATCCTGACCGGTCTGCGGGTGGCGACGGTGGCCAACGTGAGCATGGTCAGCATCGCGGCCCTGATCGGCATCGGCGGCCTCGGGCAGCTCTTCACCCGAGGGTTCCAGCTCGGCTTCTACCTGCCGCCGATCATCATCGGGCTGGTCCTCTCGGTCACCCTCGCGGTCATCGCCGACGTCCTCATCGTCGCTCTCCAGCGCGGGCTCACCCCGTGGGCGAGAGCGGGTGCGCGATGAGTCTCGACTACCTGCTCGACGCCGCCAACTGGTCGCTGACCAGCCCCGACGGCTTCCCCCAGCGCATTCTCGAGCACCTCGGCTACACCTTTCTAGCCCTGGCGATCGCGGCCGTGATCGCCTTCCCGATCGGTCTGCTGATCGGCCACACCGGCCGCGGCGCGCTGATCGCCATCAACCTCGGCAACGCCGGCCGCGCGCTGCCGACCCTCGGCGTGCTCATGCTCGCGCTCGGCCTGGTCGGGATCGGTCTGGTCCCGGTCACGATCGCTCTGGTGGTGCTCGCCGTCCCGCCCATCCTCGCCACGACGTACGCCGGCATCCAGTCCGTCGCCGACGAGACCGTCGACGCGGCACGAGGGGTCGGCATGACCGAGGCCCAGATCGCCTGGCGCGTCGAGGTCCCGATCGCGCTACCGATCATCATCGGCGGCCTGCGCAACGCGTCGCTCCAGGTGGTCTCGACCGCGACCATCGCTGCGTACGTCGGTCTCGGCGGTCTCGGCCGCTATCTCTTCGACGGACTGGCGACGCTCCAGTACGACATGGTGGTCGCCGGTGCGATCGTGCTCGCCGTGCTCGCGGTCGCGATCGACCTGGCGCTCGCGGGTACCCAGCGCCTCCTCGTCTCGCCCGGCGTCGACGGCCGCGAGGCCGGCGACCGTCCGACCACCCTCCGCCCCGAACCCGCCGGCCAACCCGCTGGCGCCGGCTGATCAATCCAGCAACCCGAGAGGTATCTCAATGTCCCGCCGAATCCGCACCACCGCGTACCTGTTCGCGACGCTCGCCGTGGCAGGCACCCTGACCGCCTGCGGCGGTGACCCGCTCGACTCCGGATCGGACTCCGACTCGGGCGGCGGCACGATCGTCGTCGGCTCGGCTAACTTCCCCGAGAGCGAGCTGCTCATGGAGATGTACGCCCAGGCTCTCGAGGCCGAGGGCGTCAAGGTCGAGACCAAGCCCAACATCGGGTCCCGCGAGGTCTACATGGAGGCCTTCAAGAGCGGCGACATCGACCTGCTGCCGGAGTACAACGGCGCCCTGCTGGCCTACCTGAAGCCCGACGGCGTCCCGGAGAACGTCTCGGCCCCCGAGGACGTCTACGAGGCGCTCCAGGAGGTCCTGCCGGAGGGCAGCGAGACCCTTCCGCAGTCGGAGGCCGAGGACAAGGACACCCTCACCGTCTCCAAGGCGACGGCTGACAAGTACTCCCTGAAGAGCATCGAGGACCTGGCTCCGGTCGCGAAGGACCTCTCGCTCGGCGGCGCCTCGGAGTTCAAGGAGCGCCACCAGGGGCTCGTCGGTCTCGATGAGGTCTACGGGGTCACGTTCAAGGAGTTCAAGCCGCTCGACGCCGGCGGCCCGCTGACCACCAGCGCGCTGACCAAGGGCGACATCGACGTCGCCAACGTCTTCTCCACCGACTCTTCGATCCCCACCAATGGCTGGGTGGTCCTGGAGGACCCGGAGAACCTCTTCCTCTCCCAGAACGTCGTCCCACTGATCCGCTCCGAGGCGCTCAGCAGCGACGCCGAGACCGCGCTCAACGCCGTCTCCGAGGCGCTCACCACCGCCAACCTGACCGAGGCGCTCGCCAAGGTCCAGGTCGACAAGGCCGACCCGGCCACGGTCGCCAAGGAGTTCCTCGCCGACAACGGCGTCAGCTGAGAGCTGACCCCAGGCCGCTCCGGTAGGTCAGAAGTCCCTCGAGTCCTCGCAGGAACGTCTCACTTACCGGGGCGGGATCGGTCAGACAGCCGGCAGCCATCGCACCGTCTCGCAACATGACGAAGTGGCGGCCGGCGAACTCCGAGTCGGGCTTGCCGGTCGCCGCGAAGAGATCGGTCATCGTGGCCAGGAACCATTGCCGGTGCTTCAGCACCGCCTGATGGACCACGTGTTCCGGGTCCGGGTATTCGGCCGCGGCGTTGAGGAACGCGCAACCTCGGAACCCCACGCTCTGGATGTCCGCGGCGATCGACCGGCCGACGGCCCGAATGAGGTCGTCGGGGTCCTCGACCTCCGCCCGGGCGGCATCCATGCGCGCCCGGATCGCCTCGTCGGCCTGCGTCAGGTACGCCACGACGAGCTCGTCCTTGCTCCGGAAGTGCCGATAGAGCGTCGCCCGCGTGACCTGCGCCTCGGCGATCACGCGATCCACTCCGACCGAGTGCAGACCCTCGGTGTAGAAGAGCCGACTCGCCGTGCTGAGCAGTCGGTCCCGGGCCTCAGACATCCGTCATTTCCTCTCGTTACTCGTTGTCTCGACGGTAGCAGACAGAACGATCGGTCTTGCATTTGCAGACCGGTTGCTGCAGACTCTCGATCCAGGTAGAACGATCGTTCTGTCTCCCAGTTTGATTCCGAGAAAGGGATCCGATGTCCACCTCCGTCGAGACCGGCCGTTCCGGCACACTGATCACCCCGTCCAGCGCACTGCCGAAGCTCTACTTCTTCCGCTTCGGGTTCGCGATCGTCTGGGCCGTCCTGGTCGCACTCACCGCGACCACGCTCAACGGCGCGAGCATCGCTCTGCTGGTCATCTACCCGCTGTTCGACGTGGTGGCCGCCGTGGTCGACCACCGCACCTCGGGCGCCAAGGGCCCGCGCGTGCTGCTGTACGTCAACATGGCGCTCAGCCTGCTCACCGCAGTCGGCGTCGCCGTCGCGGCCGCCTCCGGGATCCCGGACATCCTGCGGGTGTGGGGCGCCTGGGCGATCACCGCCGGCCTCGTCCAGCTGTTCGTCGCGGTACGCCGCTACCGACTCGGTGGTCAGTGGGCGATGATCCTCAGCGGCGGGATCTCGACCTTCGCCGGAACCGGATTCATCCTGATGGCCGCCGGCCCGAAGGCGTCACTCACCGGCCTCGCGGGCTACGCCACGCTGGGTGGCATCTTCTTCCTGATCTCTGCCCTCCGACTGCGTCAGCGCGCGGGTAAGGTCGACTGACATGACGACCACCAGCAAGGAACTGACCGTCGACGTCATCGTCATCGGGGCCGGACCCACCGGGGAGAACGTCGCGGACCGCGCGGTGCAGGGCGGGCTGAGCGTGGCCGTCGTCGAGAGCGAGCTGGTCGGCGGCGAGTGCTCCTACTGGGCCTGCATGCCGACGAAGGCGTTGCTCCGCGACGCGGCGGCGCTGCGTGCCGCACGCGCCCTCCCGGCCGCCGGCCAGGCGGTCACGGGCACGCTCGACCCCGCCGCCGTGTTCGCCCGGCGCAACAGCTTCGCCTCCAACTGGAACGACTCCGGCCAGGTCGAGTGGCTGACGGGCGCCGGGATCACCCTGGTCCGCGGGCACGGGCGCATCACCGGCACCCGCGCCGTCACGGTCACCGACTCCGACGGCACGACCACGACCCTCCAGGCGCGCCACGCCGTGGTCGTCTCCACCGGCAGCTCCTCCCTCATCCCGCCGATCCCCGGCCTGGACGAGGCCCGCCCCTGGACGAACCGCGAGGCCGCCGGCGCCCAGTCCGTCCCCGATCGCCTGGCGATCATCGGCGGCGGGGTGGTCGGCGCCGAGATGGCGACCGCGTTCAGCGCCCTCGGGTCGCAGGTGACGCTGATCTCCCGCACCCGGCTCCTGCCGGGGGTCGAGAAGTTCGCGGGCGAGCAGGTGGCCGAGGCTCTCCGGACGTACGGGGTGACGCTCCACCTGGACGCCGGCGCGACCGAGGCTCGGCGTGATGATGGCGGCGAGGTGCGGGTGACCCTCTCCGACGGCACCGAGGTGACCGCGGACGAGGTCCTGGTGGCCACCGGTCGGGTCCCCAACACGAAGGACCTCGGTCTGGAGCACGTCGGTCTCGAGCCCGGAAGCTGGCTGAAGGTCGACGACGCCCTGGCCGTGGTCGACGACAGCGGGCAGCTCGAGGAGGGCTGGCTCTACGCCGCGGGTGACGTCAACCATCGAGCGCTGCTGACCCACCACGGGAAGTACCAGGCCCGCTCGCTCGGCGATCTGATCGCGGCACGCGCTCGCGGCGAGAAGCCCGACCTGAGCGCATGGGGGCGTCACGCCGCCACCGCCGACGAGCGCGCCGTCACCCAGGTGATCTTCACCGACCCCGAGGTCATCGCCGTCGGACACACCGCGGAGTCGGCCGAGGCGGCCGGCATCGAGGTCGGCGTCGTCGACTACGACCTCGGCTCGATCGCCGGATCGTCGCTCCACGCGGACGGCTACCGCGGTCAGGCGCGGATGGTCATCGACGAGCAGCGCAAGGTTCTCGTCGGCTTCACCGCTGTCGGCCCGGACATCTCCGAGCTCCTGCACGCCGCCACCATCGCGATCGTCGGCGAGGTCCCGCTCGACCGCCTCTGGCACGCGGTCCCCGCCTACCCGACCATCAGCGAGATCTGGCTCCGCCTGCTCGAGACCGCGGGACGCGATCGCTAGAACAGCTGGCGGAGGTTGGCCTTGCTGAGGTCGATCAGCTCGTCACCCCGACCCGACATGACCGACCGGAGGGCGTAGAGGGTGAAGCCCTTGAGCTGTTCGGCGGTGATGTTGGGCGGGATGGAGAGCTCCTGGCGTTCGGTGACGACGTCGAGGAGCGCAGGGCCGTCGTGAGCGAGGACGTCGGCGACCGCGTCCGGGAGGTCGGCGGAGTGTTCGACGCGACGCGCGTAGATGCCCATCGCGTTGGCGACGTCGGCGAAGTTCGGGTTCACCAGGTCGGTGCCGTACGTGACGAAGCCGGCGGCCTTCATCTCGAGCTCGACGAAGTTGAGCGAGGAGTTGTTGAACACGACTAGCTTGACCGGGAGCCGGTTCTGGATGAGGGTGACCAGCTCACCGAGGAGCATCGTGAGCCCGCCGTCACCGGCGAGCGCGACGATCTGCCGGCCCGGATGGGCGACCTGGGCTCCGACGGCCTGTGACAGCGCGTTGGCCATCGAACCGTGGGCGAAGGAGCCGATCAGCCGGCGGCGACCGTTCATGGTCAGATAGCGCGCCGCCCACACGACCGGGGAGCCGACGTCGGGGATGAAGACGGCGTCGTCGGAGGCGGTCTGGTCGACCAGACGGGCGAGGTACTGCGGATGGATCGGCGCCTTCGACCGGGACGGGGTGGCCAGCTCGTCGAGCTTGGTCCGGGTGCGCCGGTAATGGTCCAGGGAGTCGTCCAGGTGCCGCCGGTCACCGCTGCGGTCGAGCAGCGGCAGCAACGCCGAGGCCGTGTCCTTCACCGTCCCCACCAACCCGAGCTCGATCGGGTGGCGACGGCCGAGCTGCTCGCCGCGTACGTCGACCTGGATGGTTGTGGCGTGCTTCGGGAAGAACTGCCGATAGGGGAAGTCGGTGCCGAGCATCAGCAGCGTGTCGGCCCGCTCCATCGCGCGATAGCCGGAGGCGAAGCCCAGCAGGCCGGTCATCCCGACGTCGTAGGGGTTGTCGTACTCCAGGAACTCCTTGCCGCGGAGCGCGTGCACCACCGGGGCGCCGAGCGTCTCGGCCAGGGCCACGACCTCGTCGTGCGCGCCGGCACAGCCGGCACCGGCGAGGATGGTGACCCTCTCACCGGCGTTCAGCAGGTCGGCCGCCCGCCTGATCGCGTCCTCGTCCGGGATGACCCGCGAGCGCGTTGGGCGGATCTCGACGGTCCGCTCGACCACGGACTCGGCCAGCGCGACGTCGCCGGGAATCACCAGCACGGCCACACCCTGCTTCTCGACCGCCGTACGCATCGCGATCTCGAGCACGTGCGGCATCTGGCTCGGCTGGGCGACGTACTCGGTGTAGACCGAGCACTCCCGGAACAGCTCCTGCGGATGCGTCTCCTGAAAGTAGTTGGTGCCGATCTCGGCGGTCGGGATCTGCGCGGCGATCGCGAGCACCGGCACCCGGGAGCGGTTGGCGTCGAAGAGCCCGTTGATCAGGTGCAGGTTGCCCGGCCCGCAGCTCCCGGCGACCACCGCCAGCTCACCCGTCACCGCCGCGTCGGCAGCCGCCGCGAACGCGGCAGCCTCCTCGTGACGTACGTGGATCCAGTCGATGTCCCCGTTCTTGCGGAGCGCGTCGGTGAACCCGTTGAGGGAGTCACCCGGGATCCCGTAGACGCGGCGGACGCCACTGGCGGACAAGGTGGACACGATCTGTTCGGCGATGGTCGACATGCAGTCTCCTTCTCGGCGCGTACGTCCTCCACCGTAGAGCAGCGTCGATGCGGTCCGGCTGACTCAGCCGCGGAGGCCGGCAGATCCGAGTACTGCCTACTGCTAACCCTGCTGGCGTAGGTAGCGGCCGAAATGAGGGACAGTGAAGGCGATCCGGCCGCGCTCACCGGAGTAGATCAGGCCCTTCTTCATCAGCGCGTCACGTGCAGGGGAGAGCGACTGCGGCTTCTTGTTCAAGAAGGCGGCGACGTCCGCGGTGGCGACGGTGCCGATGTCGTCGGCGCCGAGCTCGACGGCCGCGTCGGCCATCGCCCGCAGGTAGTCCCGCTCGGCAGGAGTGGCGCGCTCGTAGCGCGAGCCGAAGAAGCCGACCGCCAGCTCGCGCTCGGCCTCGGGGGCGGCGACCTTCACGTCCTCGACGGTGATCGGGGAGCGGGGCGCCTGGTCCCACACGGTCTTGCCGTAGGCCTGGATGAAGTAGGGGTAACCGCCGGTGGCGGCGTACATCTCCGCCAGGGCGGCAGGCTCGAACTCGGCCTCCTCCTCGCCCGCGGGGGCGGCAAGGGCACGGTCGGCGGCGTCGCGCTGCAGACGGTCGATGCGCTGGTAGGAGAAGAGCCGCTCGGAGTAGGACTTGCTCGCCGAGAGCACGGCCGGCAGGTGCGGCAGGCCGGCGCCGACGACGATCACCGGCAGCCCCGACTGGCTGATCTCGTGACACGCCGCGCACATCGCCGAGACGTCGTCGGGGCCGAGGTCCTGCATCTCGTCGATGAATACGCCGGCGCCCTTGCCGACGTCAGCGGCGAGCCCGCCGACGTCGGTGAGCAGCTCGACCAGGTCGATCTCTATGTCACCGGAGTCGGCCCGGCCCCGCACCGCCGGCGCCTCGATGCCCGGGGACCACTGCTCGCGCAGCTTGGCGTTGGGACCGGCCTCCCGCTGGGCGAAGGAGCGGATCACGCCGAGCACGTGGTCGACGTCGTCGGAGCTCGGATGCCCCAGCTCGCGCACCGCCTGGTGCAGGGCGCTCGACAGCGGCCGGCGCAGCGACTGGTCGGGGCGCGCCTCCATCTTCCCGGTGCCCCAGCCCTTACGGACCGCCGCAGAACGCAGGGTGTTGAGCAGGACCGTCTTGCCGACGCCGCGGAGCCCGGTGAGCACCAGCGACCGCTCCGGACGACCGCGCGCCACCCGCTCCAGCACCACGTCGAACTGCCCGAGCTGCTCGTTACGACCAGCGAGCTCAGGGGGCCGCTGACCGGCGCCAGGAGCGTACGGATTGCGGATGGGGTCCATGATCAGACGATATCCACATCTATAGGACGCGTCTTAGATTTGGCTAGCGAGCCACATCTTTCATGAGCGTAGGTCTCTATTCGCCTTTCTAGGATGGATCTTAGAAAGGCGCAGACACTCACATCGATCGCTAGCGTCGAACGTGTGTTCGATCGTAGCGGGATTTCCTCCCCTCACGCAAGCCTGACGATCTAGACTCGCGGACATGCCGGAACTCCCCGAGGTGGAAGCGCTCGCCGAGGACCTGCGCGGGCGCCTCGACGGCCGTGCGATCACGAAGGTGCACGTCGCGCAGTTCAGCGCCCTGAAGACGTACGATCCGCCGCTGACCGCCGTCGAGGGCACGCTCGTCGACAACGTGACCCGCCACGGCAAGTTCATCGACATCGAGGCGAGCGGCGTCCACCTCGTGCTGCACCTGGCCCGCGGCGGCTGGATCAGGTGGCGCGACGAGATCCCGGCGACACCGCCACGGCCGGGATCGAAGTCAGGGCTGGCGATCCGGGTCGTGCTCGACGACGACACCGGGCTGGACATCACCGAGGGCGGCACCAAGAAGCGCCTGGCGCTCTACGTCGTCCACGATCCGCACGACGTCCCGGGTGTTGCCTCACTGGGCCCCGACCCGCTGGCCGACGACTTCACGCTGGCCCGCTTCCGCGAGATCCTCGCCGGTCAGGGCCGCAAGCAGATCAAGGGCGTGCTGCGGATGCAGTCGATCATCGCGGG
Organism: Nocardioides sp. NPDC058538; assembly: GCF_042719275.1. Lineage (NCBI taxonomy): Bacteria > Bacillati > Actinomycetota > Actinomycetes > Propionibacteriales > Nocardioidaceae > Nocardioides > Nocardioides sp. NPDC058538. Next base: position 69,277 of record NZ_JBHXNY010000015.1, read on the forward strand.
CATCGGCAACGCCTACTCCGACGAGATCCTGTGGGCGGCGAAGATGTCGCCGTTCAAGCCCGCCGAGATGACCGAGGAGGAGTCGGAGAGCCTCTACAACGCGCTGCGGACGACCCTGAAGGAGGCCGTCGAGCGCGACTCCGGCCTGGCGATGAGCGAGCTGAAGGGCGAGAAGAAGTCCAACCTCGCCGTGCACGGCAAGGCCGGCAAGAAGTGCCCGGTCTGCGGAGACACGGTCCTCGAGGTCAGTTTCGCCGACTCGAGCCTGCAGTACTGCCCCACCTGCCAGACCGGCGGGAAGCCGCTCGCCGATCGGCGGATGTCCCGGCTCCTCAAGTAGGCTTGACCGGTGACCATCCCCACCGTCGAGATCACCGGAGTGCCCGATCCCCTGCCCGTGGCCGTCCTGGACGTCCGCGAGGACGACGAGTGGGCCGCGGGCCACATCGAGGGCGCGACCCACATCCCGCTCCAGGAGCTCCCGGCGCGACTCGGTGAGCTTCCCGAGGGCCAGACCCTGGTGGTCTGCAAGGTCGGCGGACGCAGTGCCCAGGCGGTCAACTACCTCGCCCAGCAAGGCTTCGAGGTCGTCAACCTCTCCGGCGGGATGCTCGACTGGGCCGCCGCCGGGCGACCGATGGTCAGCGAGACCGGCGCCGAGGCGTACGTCCTCTAGGACCACCGCTAGGACTCGGCCGGAGGACCGCCGAACGCCTCCGGGAGCGGTAGCCTGAGCGCCTTCTCCAGGCGGTCGAGGTAGTCGTTGCGACCCACCTCGACGACGCCGAGCGAGGCCAGATGGTCGGTGCGCCACTGCACGTCCAGGATCCGCTGGTCGATCGACCCCGCCTCGCCCAGAGCCGAGACCAGCCCGACCAGGGCGACCTTGGACGCGTCGCGGACCCGGTGGAACATCGACTCCCCGGCGAAGAGACCGCCGATCGCGACCCCGTAGAGCCCACCGACCAGTCGATCGTCCTGCCACGCCTCGACCGAGTGCGCCCAGCCCAGCTCGTGCAGGTCGCCGTAGGCCCGCCGGATCCGCTTGTCGATCCAGCCGTGGGGCCGGCGCGGGTCGGCGCACGAGGCCACCACCTCGTCGAAGCTGGTGTCGATCCTGATCTCGAAGTCCCGCACCGACCTGCGCAAGGACCGCGAGACGACGAGCCCGTCCAGCGGGAGTACGCCGCGCCTGACCGGCGAGAACCACATCATCGGATCGCGCGGGGACTCCCCGGGCATCGGGAAGATCCCGTGCCGGTACGCGGCCAGGAGTGTCCCGGGCGCGACGTCCGCGCCCATTCCCACCAGATCGTCCAGCTCGGCCCCGCCATGGCCCGCGCCCGGGTCCCGGAGGTCGGCGAAAGCCCACGGCGAGGGCTCGGGTTCGATCGGTCCCCGAAGATTCGCCACGACGAAACGTTATCGCCCCGTGCGGCGCCAACCACCACACACTTAAGATTTGGCTCATGATCGGTCCCAAGGCAGTGCTCACCAGTGCGGCTGGCCGGCTCGCACCCAAGGTCATCCAGTCCGCTCCCGGCGTGACCACCACCGTGGTCCGGCAGGCGCTGCACCACGCGATCGTCGGGGTGGGCCCGCTCCCAGGAGCTGCCGCGGCCGCCGAGAAGCACCTCAAGGACCATGACAACGACGTCGATCTCGCGGTGAAGCAGGTCATCGACAACCACGTGCGGCTGGCCGGTGTCGGCGGCTTCGCGACCAACATCGGCGGTCTGGTCACCCAGGCGATCACGCTCCCGGCCAACATCACCGGGATGGCCATCATCCAGTGCCGCATGGTGGCCGCGATCGCGCATCTTCGTGGCTACGACCTGACCGATCCTCGGGTGCGCAACGCCATCCTGCTCACCCTCCTGAGCGAGGAGAAGGTCGGCAAGCAGATCCAGGAGAAGAAGATCCCGGCTCCGCCGATGGCCATCGCGACCGCTCCGACCTACGACCGCGCGATCGATGCCATCGTCGCCTCGGAGGTGGCCCAGGAGCTGCTCAGCCGGGTCACTGGCAGGGGCATGATCTCCATGGCCGCCAAGCGGATACCGCTGGTCGGCGGTGTCGTCGGCGGAGGGGCCGATGGGTGGATGACCTACCAGATCGGTCGGTACGCCTCGCGCGAGCTGCTGCCGCGTCACCCCGACAACGGCTGAGCCCGGCTCACAGGAACTTCACAGGTCCGTCCAACGTTCCTCAGAGCACGGAACGCCACACTGTTGGTGTCCGCTTGGGAGGAGCAGCAGATGACCCTCGACACGTCGTACGCCCCGATCAGCCCAGCCCGCGCTGCCGGGGTCGAGGTGAGACCTCACCTGCTCCTCCTGGGCGGCGTACCCGGCGCCGGCAAGAGCACGCTGATCCGGGGCGTGGCCGACCGGCGTCCCGACGTACGGACCCTCGACTCCGAGACCCCGGGTCGCTGGCTCGCGGCACGGCTGCCGGAGGTGCCCTACCGCCTCTACCGGCCACTGGTGCACCTGTGGCACGCGATCGCGACCCTGGTCCTCGTCCTGCTCGGCCCGACCCCCGATCGCCCCACGCTCCTCGTCCACGACCCGGCCACCCGACCCGGCAGGCGCGAGCTGCTCGGGCGCATCGCCCACGCTCGCGGCTGGCGTACGTCGCTGGTCATGATCGACGTGCCGCGCGTCGCCGCGATCGACGGCCAGTGCGAGCGCGGGCGGATGGTCCGCACGGACGCCTTCGAGCGTCACTGGGACCGCTGGACCGATGCTCAGCCGCGGCTCCTGACCGCGGCGACCTTCGGTGACGCCGACGGGTCCTGGGACAAGGTCCACGTCTTCGACCGTGCCCGCGCCGCGGCACGGCTCGAGGCGATCCTCTAACGGCGGACGAGGCGGTAGAGCTTCAGGACCGCCCGGCCCCACCAGCGACGCTCGAGACCCTCGCGGGCCCGCTGCTTCGGCACCAGCGACCGGGTGTGCTCCAGCTCGGCGCGCAGCTCATCGACCTCGTCCTCCAGCCGGGCCTCGGACTTGCGCAGCCGGATGGCCTCCTGGAGCAGAGCGTCGATGGTCGCGACGCCGGCGTCGAGGACCTCGCGCGAGGAGATGGTGTCCGGGTCGACGAACGGCTTGTCCGCCAGGTCAACTGGGACCAGCAGCTCCTCCAGCCCGCCGACCACGTCGTAGCCACGTCCCGTCAGCGCCTTGACCCAGCTCTCGGAGAGCGACTCGACCCACGGCAGGATCGAGGGGGACAGCGCCAGGCGCGCGGAGTCGCGGCGCTTGGCCAGCGTGCGGTGGGCCAGGAACTCGCGTACGAAGGGACGGTAGTCGGCCGGCTCGAGCACCGGCACGACCGCCAGGTTGATCTCGCGGAGCAGGGCCGCCTCGGGTACGCCGAGGGACGGGTTGCCGCGGTCGATCCCCTCGAAGTCGATGGTCAGATCATCGAGACCGAAGGCGGTGGAGAACCGCTCCCACAGCAGCGACGAGGACGACCCCGGCGGCGGGACGGTGATCAGGTGGACGCGCTCGGGCGCGATGCCCTGGGTCCACCGGTCGAGGATGTCGGGCAGCTCCTGGACGCCCCAGAACCATGATCCGATCCGGCCCTCGCGGGCGGGGTCGCGGATCTCCTCGAGGAACTCGGCGTAGGTCACGACCGAGCGGTGCTTGACGTTCTCCTGCCACTCGGCCGGGATCTGCCGGGCCAGGTCGCGCGCGGAGAGCATGATGTGGATCTCGGAGTCGCCCAGCGAGTCCAGCGCGTGCTTGGCCTGCTGCCAGGACGCGCTCGCCAGGATCTCGTGGGAGATGATCACGGTGCCGTTCTCGACGGCGCGCACCTTCTCCGCGAGGGCGTCCCAGGCGCCGGTCGCCTCCTCCTCGATGCCGCCCCAGGGCAGATCCATCAGATCGAGGGCCGCCAGGAAGTGGGCGTCGAAGCGGTCGGCGAAGTAGTGGACTCCCTGCCCGGTGAGGGACTCCCGGTTATGGAAGAGGACGTCTTGAAGATAGGACGTGCCCGTCTTCGGGGTGCCGACATGAAGCAGCACGCGCCGCCCAGTCTCCAACGTTCTACTCCTCTAGGAACGCCCCGCCAGCAATGACAACGCGAGCGCCAACGCCCGGCACTCGTCGGGACCCTGCGTCGCCGCCCCCGAGGGGAGCAGCCGGTCAGGGTCTCCGTGGAGAGCGTATCCGGCTTGTACCAATGCATCACGTTGGGCCCGCGCCTGTGTTTCGACCCAAGGCAAACTTTCCGGAGGGACGCCGACCTCCCGGGCGTCCGGAACGAGCGGTTCGAGCTTCTCCAACCGCGGTCGCAGCTGGTCGACCAGCAGTTTCCGCTGGGTCTCGAGATCGGTTCGTACGCTGAGAACCTGTCCGATCACGCGAGCGACCTCGTTGCCCTCGGCCGAGATCGACCAGGGGCCGGGCACGCTGTCCACGCCGAGCAGGCCGGGCAGCAGGGCGGGATCGGTGACGATCTCGACGCGGTCCTTCCCGACCCGTCGGGCCCACCAGCGGGCGATCCTGGGCAGATCGGCACGGGGGCCGAGCCAACCGCGCCACTGTGCGTCTCGGATCCAGATGTGCCAGGGGTTGACCCGGTTGGTGAAGGTGCGGAACCTCCACGCACCGGCGGCGATCTCGTCCAGCGGGCCACCGAGGACGTAGACGGTGTAGCCGTCGGCGCCAGGCAGCCTTCCCTGCCACTCCAGCTCCTCGCGGATGGGCAGCGTGAGCCACGGCGAACCGACCAGGCGGTAGGGGAACTTCTCCTGGTCGGGCTCGGACTTCTTGGGCCGGCGCGACCATCTTCGGGGACGCCGCGCGGGCGCGGTCTCCACGCTGGCGAGCAGGTCCTCGGCAAGCAGCACGCTCGCCGCTCTCAGCAGCTCCCGCGCCGACATCGTCGCCGGATCGACGGGCAGCGGGCCGTACGTCCTCGTCTCGGTGTCCCCGAGCAGCGGCAGGTCGCGGCGGCCTCGGCCGGGCGGGCTCGTGCGCAGCAGGGCGTCGACCCGATCAGGATCGGACGGACCTGTCCCGTTGAGCCGCCGCAGCAGCTCGAGCATCTCGGCACCCGGCAGATGGTCGGTCGTGAAGGGCGTGGCGGGCTCGGACCAGGATGCCCAAGGAGTCGTACCGCCCTCGCGCAGGTGCGCGGCCCAACCCCAACCCCTGGTGGGTGCCGGCGTGGCCGGCATCAGGAGCGTCGCCCCTTGACCCGCCGCATCAGGTTCGCAGCACGGGAGGCGACCGGACGCTGGGGCGGGTCGGTGCGCGCGGCCTCGACGACGACCGCGACCAGGGCGTCGATCGCCGCGTCGGCGACGTCCTTGGTGCGCGGCGCGTCCGGGTCGATCCACTCGACGTCGGCGTCGGGTCGCTGCGGGCGGAGGTCATCGAGGTCGCCGGCGATGTCGACCTTGGCCAGCTCGGCCCACTCGATCCACGACTCCGCGACCTGGTCGGCCCAGTCGAAGGCGGTCGGCGGCAAGGTGACCCGCTCGCGACCGTCACGGTGGGCGAGGGTGCGCTTGGCGATCACCTCGGTGACCATGTGGCGGTAGTCCTCGCGGGGGAGCTCCTGCGACTCGAGCCGCGCGTTGAGCCGGCGAAGCAGTGTCGCCTCGGCGCGGCCGAGCGACTGGTTGTGGCGGTCGCTGTCGATCGGGGTCCAGGACTCCTCGATCCCGACCACCTCGCAGAACCGGCGCCAGAGCAGCTCGCTCGGCGCCCCGTCGGGCGGCACGGTGACCAGGTGCACGCGCTCGGGCGGCAGGTTGCGACCCCACCGGCTGAGCACGTCCGGCAGGCCGTGCGTACGCCAGAACCAGGCGGCCGAGCGCGACTGCTTCGCGGTCTGCATCCGCTCGAGGTAGCGCGCGAAGGTGACCTTGCGCTCACGCTGCACCTGGTCCTGCCACTCCGCCGCCAGCACGCGCGCGATGTCGCGAGCCGTGTAGACGATGTGCACCTCGGTGCGGCCGCCCTCGCCGAGGTCGGTCATGGCCTTCTCGACCCGGTCGGGCCTGGCCCCGGCGAAGAGGTGGTGGCTGATCAGGATCGTCTCGGACTCGTCGCGGCGCACCCGCTTGACCAGCGCGTCCCACTCGCCGTGGACGGTCTTCCTCATCCCGCCCCACGGGCGGTCGATCAGGTCGAGCGCCGGCCGGAAGAAATCTGGCTGGCTGCCGACCGGGTAGAAGACGCCATGTTTCTCCAGGGACACCCGGTTGTGGAACAACCTGTCCTGGAGGTACGTCGTGCCCGTCTTCGGAGCGCCGACGTGGAGGAAGACTTTGCGCGCCATGATCCCGCTATTCTGCACCAAGTTAGTAGAGATTGTCGCGGCGGTCCGTCTTTTGTCACCCGGCCGTCACTCTTGGGTGCAGTCTAGGGCGTGTCTCCAGCTAGGACCGCAAGGCACGTACGACAGCCGACGGGCTCGGCCTACCGAGGTGGTCGGCGAGCCAGCTGCTCGTGTCGGCGACCTTGTCGAGATCGACACCGTGCTCGATCCCCAGGCCGTCGAGCATCCAGAGCAGGTCCTCGGTCGCCAGGTTGCCCGTGGCTGACTTGGCATAGGGGCAGCCGCCCAGGCCGCCGGCGCTCGCGTCGTAGGTGCTCACCCCGGACTGGAGGCCGGCGAGGGTGTTGGCCAGGGCCTGGCCGTAGGTGTCGTGGAAGTGCAGCGCGAGCCGGTCGGTCGTAACGCCTTCTTCTTTGAACGCTCCGATCAGCGCCTTCACGTGGCCGGCGGTCGCGACGCCGATCGTGTCGCCGAGGCTGAGCTCGTCGGCGCCGAGATCCAGGAGCCGCTTGCCCGCCTCGACCACCTTCGCGATCTCGACCTGGCCCTCCCAGGGGTCGCCGAAGCACATGCTGAGGTAGCCGCGGACGGTCATGTTCGCGTCTTTGGCCCGCGTCATCGTCGGCTCGAACATCGCCCACTGGCCGTCGAAGGTCTGGTTGAGGTTCTTGTTGGCGAACGTCTCCGTCGCGCTGCCGAAGATCGCGATGTGACGCAGCCCCAGCTCAAGCGCGCGGTCGAGACCCTTCTCGTTGGGGACCAGGACGGGGAGCTCTCGCGCCCTGTCGCCGAGGCGGTCGACCAGCTCCTCCATGAGCTGTTTCGCATCAGCCAGCTGCGGCACCCACTTCGGGTGCACGAAGCTCGTCGCCTCCACCGGGCTCAGCCCGGCGTCGAGCAGCCGCGTGATCAGGTCCGCCTTGACGCCGGTGTCGATCGCCGTCTTCTCGTTCTGGAGGCCGTCACGCGCCCCGACCTCGTAGATCGTGATCCTGCTGGGCAGGTCGTCGTGGCGTACGACTGCGGGGAGATCCGTCATGAGGTCGGCTCCACCACGAACAGCTCCGCCCCGAGCGGCACCTGGGATCCGGCTGACGCGCCGACGACAGTCACGGTGCCGGCGAACGGGGCCTTGAGGGAGACCTCCATCTTCATCGCCTCCATGACGCCGAGGACCTGGCCCTCCTCGACCTGGTCACCGACCTGGACGCGTACGTCGATGACGGTGCCGGGCATCTTGGCCTCGACCGCGCCGTCACTGTGGTGGGCGGCGGCGCCGGCGACGCGGTCGGGCGGGGAGAAGTCGAAGCGGTGGCCCTGGTGGACGATCTCGGCGAGGCCGGGCTGGACGTTGATGGCCGCCCGGTGGCGTACGCCGTCGACGATCGCCACGAGGACGTGGTCGGCCGCACTGAGCTGTCTGACCAGGTGGTCGTCCACGCGGCCGGAGGGGCGGTCGACGGTGACGCTGCGGTCGAGGTCGACGACGGTCGGCGCCGGGGACCCGGCAAGGCGCCAGCCGTCGGCACGGAACGGAGTCGTGGTGTCCGACGCCGCCGACAACATCGCGCTGACCCAGGCGACGAGTGCGCGCGGGACCTCGGGGTCGGGTGCCGGCACCTCGTTGCGGTCGAGCCAGGCGGTGTCGATCTCCGCGTCGCGGAAGGCGTCGGAGGCGGCCAGCACGCGCAGGAAGCCGGTGTTGGTGGTCAGCCCGAGGACGGCGGTCGCGTCGAGCGCCTTGACCATCGCCGTACGGGCTTCCTCGCGGTCGGCGCCGTGGACGATGACCTTGGCGAGCATCGGGTCGTAGGCGGTGCTGACGACCTGCTCGCTCTCCAGAGCGTGCTCCACGCGAGCGCTCTCGGGCCAGCGCACGATCGAGGTCCGGCCGGCCTGCGGCAGGAAGCCCTCGAAGGCGTCCTCCGCGTAGACCCGGACCTCGATGGCGTGGCCGTCGATGCGTACGTCGTCCTGGGCGATACCCAAGGGCTCGCCGGCGGCCACCCGGAGCTGGAGCGCGACGAGATCGGCGGCGGACCCGTCGATGCGTACCGCCTCCTCGGTGACCGGGTGCTCGACCTGGAGACGGGTGTTCATCTCCAGGAAGTACGCCTCGCCGGACGCCTCGTCGAGGAGGAACTCGACCGTCCCGGCGCCGGTGTAGTCGACCTGCCGAGCGAGCGCGACGGCGCTGGTCAGGACCAGGTTCCGCTGCTCGTCGGTGAGCGTCGGGGCGGGCGCCTCCTCGATCACCTTCTGGTGGCGGCGCTGGACCGAGCAGTCCCGCTCGAAGAGGTGGATGACGTTGCCGTGGGTGTCGCCGAAGACCTGCACCTCGATGTGGCGGCCACGCTCGACGTACTTCTCGATGAGGAGGGTCTCGTCGCCGAACGCGCTCAGCGCCTCACGGGCCGCAGCCGCGCGGGCCTCGTCCAGCTCCTCCGGGGAGCGGACGATGCGCATGCCCTTGCCGCCGCCGCCCGCCGCGGCCTTGACCAGCAGCGGGTAGGGGCTGTCCTCGCCCCGCGGAACCACAGGTACGCCGGCAGCGACCGCGATCTCCCGGGCCGCGTCCTTACGGCCCATCTGCTCGATCACCTCCGGCGTCGGACCGACCCAGGTCAGCCCCGCCTTCGCCACCGCGCGGGCGAACTCGGCCCGCTCGGAGAGGAACCCGTAGCCCGGGTGGACGGCCTCGGCACCTGCCTCGGCGGCGGCCGCGACCACCGCATCGGCGTCGAGGTAGGACGCGACCTCGACGGCCTCGTCGGCGTCGCGTACGTGAGGCGCGTCCGCGTCGAGCGCGGTGTAGATCGCAACAGTGCGGATCCCCAGCTCACGACAGGTGCGGAAGACGCGTCGCGCGATCTCGCCGCGGTTGGCGACCAGAACACTCTCGAACATCCCAGACTCAAACATCCCAGGCTCAAACATTCCAGTCACATCCTGAAGATTCCGTAGCGGGGCTCGGGGGTCGGCGCGTTCGCCGCCACCGCGAGCCCCATCGCCAGCACCCGTCGGGTGTCGGCGGGGTCGATGATGCCGTCATCCCACAGGCGCGCGGTGGCGTAGTAGGGAGAGCCCTGGGTCTCGTACTGGTCCCGGATCGGCGCCTTGAACTCCTCGTCGTCCGGCTTGCCTGCGACGGTCGCGAGCACCGATGCGGCCTGCTCGCCGCCCATGACCGAGATCCGCGCGTTGGGCCACATCCACAGGAAGCGCGGGTCGTACGCGCGCCCGCACATGCCGTAGTTGCCGGCGCCGTAGGAGCCGCCGATGACGACGGTGAACTTCGGGACCACCGAGCAGGCGACGGCGGTGACGAGCTTGGCGCCGTCACGGGCGATGCCCTTGTTCTCGTACTCCTTGCCGACCATGAACCCGGTGATGTTCTGCAGGAACACCAGCGGGATGCCGCGCTGGTTGCACAGCTCCACGAAGTGGGCGCCCTTGAGCGCCGACTCGGAGAAGAGGATGCCGTTGTTGGCGACGATGCCGACCGGCTGCCCCTCGATGTGGGCGAACCCGCAGACCAGCGTCTCGCCGTAGAGCTGCTTGAACTCCTGCAGCTTCGACCCGTCGACGATGCGGCGGATCACCTCGCGTACGTCATAGGGGGTCTTCGTGTCGGCGGGCACGACGTCGGCGAGCGTCTCGGGGGACTCGACCGGCTCGTCGTAGGCCTCGACGGGCCGCGTGTCCTGGGCGGGGAGAGTCGAGACGATGCCGCGGACGATCTCGAGGGCGTGCTTGTCGTCGTCGGCCAGGTGGTCGACGACGCCCGATTTGGTGGCGTGGACGAGGCCGCCGCCGAGCTCCTCGGCGGTGACCTCCTCGCCCGTGGCCGCCTTCACCAGCGGCGGGCCACCGAGGAAGATCGTGCCCTGGTCGCGCACGATCACGGTCTCGTCGCTCATCGCCGGCACGTAGGCGCCACCGGCGGTGCACGAGCCCATCACGCTCGCGATCTGCGGGATCCCGCGCGCCGACATGTTGGCCTGGTTGAAGAAGATCCGCCCGAAGTGCTCGCGGTCGGGGAAGACCTCGTCCTGCTTCGGCAGGAACGCGCCGCCGGAGTCGACGAGGTAGATGCACGGGAGGTTGTTCTCCGCCGCGATCGTCTGCGCTCGCAGGTGCTTCTTGACCGTCAGCGGGTAGTACGTGCCGCCCTTCACGGTCGCGTCGTTCCCCACAACCATGCACTTGCGGCCGGCGACCATCCCGATCCCGGCGACCACCCCCGCCGACGGCACCGCCCATTCGTCGCCGTCGTCGTACATTCCGTACGCCGCGAGCGGGCTCACCTCCAGGAACGGTGACCCGGGGTCGAGGAGACCGTCCACCCGGTCGCGCGGGAGCAGCTTCCCGCGGTCGGTGTGCCGTTGCCGGGAGCGTTCGCTCCCCCCTTGCCGTACGCGCTCGAGCCGCTCTCGCAGCTCGAGCGTCAGCTCGCGCAGATTCGACGCCATGCACCGAGGTTAACGTTCATTAACCTCGGGTGACAAGCCCCACACCGAAGTCACTCTCCCCGGAGGGAACTCGGCGGCTACTCCGCGAGGGCGCCCCGGGCCATCTTGGTGAGGACCGCGCGGGTCGCTTCCTCGGGGAGAACCCGGTTATGAGGGGTGGAGTTGATGAGGCCGAAGACGGCGTGGGCCATCGCGCGGGCGCTGTCGAGAGCCAGCGCCGGGTTGCGGTCGCGGAGCTGGTCGGCCCAGAGGTCGACGTACTTCCGCTGCAGGGTGCGCACCTGCTCGCGCGCCTCGTGCGGAAGCGACTGCCAGTCACGCTCCTGGACGACGATCAGGGCGCGGTCGCGCAGCGCGAAGTCGACGTGCCAGTCGATCAGCGCCTCGATGGCCTCAGCAGTGCTCGAGGCACCCTTCACGCGGACGCGTCCTTCGCGGAGCAGCTCCTGGGAGATCGAGACGAGCATCTCGGCGAGCATCGCGTCCTTGCTCGGGAAGTGCTTGTAGAGCGCCGGGCCGGAGATGCCGCAGGCAGCGCCGAGCTCGGAGACGGAGACTCCGTGGAACCCGCGGGCCGCGAAGAGCTCGGCCGCGGTGTCCAGGATCTGCTCGCGCCTGGTCTTCGTCGGGGCCGAGGTCATTGCACGAGGTTATCGCGTGAGCTCCGGAGGCATCTCACTCCTCGAGCAGGTGGCGTGCCCGGAGCACCGCGTCGAGCGCGATCTCGACGTCGTCGACCTGGTCTCGCGCCGCCTCGACCGGCGCAGCCGCGCCGGTCCCCGACGACACTGCCGGCCGATCCTGACGTAGCCCCCTGCGCAGGCCACCCAGCAGCTCGTCACGCTCCGCCCCGCGAAGGTGAAGCAGCGCGGACGCGTCGCGATCGACGATCCAGCAGAGCTGGTGCAGCACCGCGAGCGAGTGACCGCACACCGCGTGCCAGTGCCCGCACGTGCAGGTCACCGCGAGCTCCTCGCCATAGGGAACCAGCTCGACCCCGGCCTCCTCGGCGTGCTCGGCCACATCCAACGGCAGCTCGCCAACCAGCAGCGCCTCGGCCCGCGCGGACGAGGCGCCGAGGACCTCCAGGAGCGCGGCGACGGACTCTGCGCCCAGCACCGGAACCGTGCCGGTCACCGTCCACAACCCGAGCTCGTCATCGACCGCCGCCGCGAACCGGCCGGGCTCGACGACCAGCCCGCCGATCCGCCCCGAGCGGGCGAGCGACCGAGCACCGGACAGCTGGTTGTCGTCGTACGCCAGCTCCTCGATCGCCCGCAGCAACGCTCGGCCCCACCACGACTGGACCCGCACCATCCCACGCCGGTGCGGCTCGCGGGCGAAGGTCAATGCCATTCTCATGAGGCGATCCGGCGACGTTTTCGGCGCTTCTGGGGACCGAGCTTGACCAGCTCACGGAGCTCGGCGTTGGAGAGCTCGGTGAAGGCGGCCTCGCCGCCTCCGAGGACCGCGTCGGCGAGCACCCGTTTGCGCTGCAGCAGCTCCGCGACGCGCTCCTCGACGGTGCCTTGGGTGATGAGCCGGTGGACCTGAACCGTACGCGTCTGGCCGATGCGGTGAGCCCGGTCGGTGGCCTGGTCCTCGACCGCCGGGTTCCACCAGCGGTCGACGTGGATGACGTGGTCGGCGCGAGTCAGGTTGAGCCCGACCCCGCCGGCCTTGAGCGAGAGCAGGAAGACCGGCACCTCGCCGTCCTGGAAGCGCTCGACCATCCGGGAGCGCTCGGCCACCGGGGTGCCGCCGTGCAGGAACTGGTGAGCGACACCGGCGGAGGCCCAGTGGGTCTCGAGGAGACGGGCCATCGCGACGTACTGCGTGAAGATCAGGACGGCCCCCGACTCGGCGAGCACGGTCGAGACCAGCTCGTCGAGGAGGTCGATCTTCTGTGACCGCCCCGCGATCCGCCCGCCTTCCTGCTTCAAGAACTGCGCCGGGTGGTTGCAGATCTGCTTGAGCCCGGTGAGCAGGCTGAGCACCAGCCCGCGACGCTGAGGGTCATCGGCGTCGAGCCTCTCGATCCGCGCCATCGCGTCGCGTACGTAGGCCTCGTAGAGCACCGTCTGCTCCCGCGTCAGTGCCAGCAGGTGGTCGGTCTCGGTCTTGGGCGGCAGCTCGGGAGCCACCCCGGGGTCCGACTTGCGGCGGCGCAGCATGAACGGGCCGACCAGCGAGGCGAACTCCTTCGCCTTCCCGACATCGGCACCGGCCTCGATCTGGCTCGCCCAGGCGCGGCGGAAGGCCAGCCGGCTCCCCAGCAGACCTGGCACGCACCAGTCGAGCAGCGCCCACAGCTCGGTCAGGTTGTTCTCCACAGGGGTGCCGGTCAGGGCCACCCGGGCGTGCGAAGGGATCTCGCGGAGCGCCTTCGCGGTCGCGGAGGCAGCGTTCTTCACGTGCTGCGCCTCATCGGCGACGACGAGCCCCCACGGCTCCGCCGAGAGCAGCTCGGTGTCGCGCCGCATCGTCCCGTACGTCGTCAGCACCACCCCGCTCGCGCCCTCGACGTCGCGCTCGGCGCCATGGTGGCGGCGCACCTCCACCTCGGGAGCGAACCGGGCGAGCTCGGCCTCCCAGTTGCCCAGCAGGCTCGCCGGGCAGACCACCAGGGTCGGCCCCGAATGCTCCTTCTGCCGATGGAGGTGGAGCGCGATCGTCATCAGCGTCTTCCCGAGCCCCATGTCGTCGGCCAGACAGCCGCCGAGCCCGAGCGAGGTGATCCCGGCCAACCAGGTCAGCCCCTCGACCTGGTAGCCACGCATGGTCGCCTGCAGCCCGGTGGGCACCTCGACAGCAGGCCCCGAGGTCGCCGCGATCACCTCGTCGCGGAGGCGCGCGATCGATGCTCCGATGATCACCTGCTCGCCCGGTGCCGCCTCGGCGACCTCCTTCGGCACCTGACCGGTCAGGGCGACGGCCAGTGCCTCCCCGCCGCTGATCCGCTTGAGCAGCCGCTTGCGCGCCCGTCGGAGAACCGAAGGATGGACGACCGCCCACGCCCCTCTCAGTCGCAGCACCGGACCCGCGGCCGCTGCCAGTGAGTCCATCTCGGCGGCATCGAGCGGCTCGCCGCCGAGCGCCAGCTGCCACTGGAACGCGAAGAGCCCCTTCTCCCCGAGCGGCGACTCGCGCATCAGGTCCTCGCGCGCGCCGTGACGCCCGGTGGTCGAGCTTGTCGAGACCACCCGGTCCACGGCCACCGACGTCGTCAGGTCCCGTGAAAGCGAGCGCGGCCAGAGCACGTCGACACCGCGCTCCTTGAGCCACTCGACGCCGTCCTCGAGCAGGCCGACGACCTCGTCGCTCGCCAGGGTCAACCCCGAGGGCACCGGCAGGTCGAGCATCCGGTCGAGGACCGGCCACGCCTCCGCTGCACCGCGGAGAGCGACCTGCGCATGCGTACGCGCCCGGGGGCCGAACCCGTGATCGTCGGCCTCGTCCCACAGTCTCGCGGCATCCGCGACGTGCAGCGGGTCGGCCTCGTCATGCACCTGCGGCACCAACGTCAGCGACCCCACGAGCAGGTCCTCCTCCGGCGCCTCGACCCGGAACGAGAGCCGCACCAACGACGGCAACGAGGCCGTCACCGGCCCCTCATCGGTCCGATAGCGCGACAACCGGGTCTGCAACGACTCCCGGAACGCACTCGACCCGGAGGCCTTCGGCGCCGAGGTCGGCACCGCGTCCGCGACCGCGGCCACGATCTCGCGCACCAGCAGCTCGGCCGCCTCGTAGTCCAGATCCTCGTAGGCGCGCGAGGAGGCCAGCAGCCGCACCCGCTCCTCGTCCTCCGGCGTGTAGCGGACCGCCCACGAGCCATCGGCGGGCTCCAGCTGCCCCGCGGCCACGAACCGGAGCCCGAGATGGGCTGCCGACGCGACCAGGGCGACCGAAGGATGCAGGTCTGTGGCTGCGTACGCCTTCTTCAGGACCGGCAGCGCGGCCCGCATCGGCAACGACACCGACCGCCGGGAGTCCACGAACTCGACGGCCGAGTCCCGTGGCGGCTGCGCCGGGCGGAAGACCGCGCGACCGGTGACGGGTACGAAGGACATGGACATGGACATGACCGTAGCCGCCGCCACCGACGGTTTCTCATCCTCGAGGATGAGGTGGTCGCGCCCCAAGGTTGAGGCGCGTCGTGCCGAGGCACTGCCACGGTGGCTGACATGACTGAGACCACCCACCTACGCACCGCCCTCCCGCCAGGACAGCGGCGCATCGACTTCTTCCCGCGCTTCGGCCGACGTGTCGACCAGCCCCCACCGACGGTGCGCGAACATCCGACGGTGGTGTTCGGCGGAGCGCTCACGACGCCGATCGAGATCGCCGTGGAGGAGCTCGTCGGCAAGGATCGTCGCGACCTCCACGCCGACTTCCACTGCGTCGCCGGATGGTCGGTGACCGGCCTTCAGTGGGAGGGCGTCGCCTTCGCCGAGGTCTATCGGCGCTACGTCGCACCCGCCCTCGCACCAGGCACGATCGTGACTCACGTCCGCGTGCGCGGCCTCGACGGCGAACTCTTCGTGGCCGAGCTGGACGATCTCCTGGCCGACGACGTACTCCTCGCCGATCGACTCGGTGGTCGGCAACTCGACGGCAACCACGGCGCCCCGCTGCGACTGGTCAACCCGGCGCAGTACGGGTACGCCAACATCAAGCACGTGTGCCGCATCGAAGTGCTCACCGGAGCGCCGGCGGCAGGCTCACCGGCGCTGGTCGACCGGCTGTTGCAGTCCCACCCGCGGGCGCGGGTCTGGGAGGAGGAGCGCCACGGCACGGTGCCCGGCCGGCTGATCCGCCCGGTCTACCGTGCGATCAAGACCGTCATGCTCGCCACGGCCGCTCGCCGCGACAGGACCGCGGGTGAGCCAGGTCACCAGTCAAATGCAAAATAATGGCTAGGGGACCTAGCAACCCACACGTAGGCTGTCAACCCGTGACAGACATTTCTGCCAAGAAGGCACCGGACGATCACCTCGACAAGAGCGTGCTCATCGTCGCGGGCGTCGTCGTACTCGGATCGATCATGTCGATCCTCGACATCACCGTTGTCTCCGTCGCGCTGGAGACCTTCCAGCGCGAGTTCGACGCCACCTCTGCCGAGGTCGCCTGGACGATGACCGGCTACACCCTCGCCCTGGCGACGGTGATCCCGCTGACTGGTTGGGCCGCCGACCGGTTCGGCACCAAACGCCTCTACATGACCGCGATCGTGCTCTTCGCGCTCGGCTCGGCGCTGTGCGCGCTGGCCACGACGCTGCCGATGCTGGTCGGCTTCCGCGTACTCCAGGGCCTCGGCGGCGGCATGCTGATGCCGCTCGGCATGACGATCCTGACCCGCGCCGCCGGCCCCGAGCGGGTCGGTCGCGTGATGGCGATCCTGGGCGTACCCATGCTCCTCGGTCCGATCCTCGGCCCCATCATCGGTGGCGCGCTGATCGACTCGGCGTCGTGGCACTGGATCTTCCTGATCAACATCCCGATCGGTGTCGTCGCCCTGGTGTATGCCTGGCGGGCGCTGCCCAAGGACCACGTCGAGCCGTCGCAGTCCTTCGACTTCCTCGGCATGGTGCTGCTGTCCCCGGGTCTGGCGCTGTTCCTCTACGGCGTCTCCTCGATCCCCGAGGCCGGCACGCTGCTGGACACCAAGGTGCTCTCCTTCATGGTCGCGGGTCTGGTGCTGATCGCCGCGTTCATCCCGTGGGCGCTGTCGTCCCGCAACGACCACCCGCTGATCGACATACGTCTCTTCGGCAACAAGGAGCTCACCGTCGCGGTGATCACCCTGTCGATCTTCGCGATGGCGTTCTTCGGCGCCTCGCTGCTCTTCCCGCTCTACTACCAGCAGGTACGCGGCGAGGACGCCCTTCACGCCGGCCTGCTGCTGGCTCCGCAGGGTCTGGGCGCGATGGTCACGATGCCGATCGCCGGCATGCTCGCGGACCGCACCGGTCCGGGCAAGGTCGTCCTCAGCGGTCTCACCACGATCGCGGTGGGCATGTTCATGTTCTCGCGGCTCGACGAGGCCACGCCCTACTGGTACCTCCTCCTGTCGCTGTTCATCATGGGCCTCGGCATGGGCGCGACGATGATGCCGACCTTCGCCGCCGCCCAGGCGACGCTGCGAGAGCACACCATCGCCCGAGGTACGACCCTGGTGAACATCGTCCAGCAGGTCGCTGCGTCCGCCGGCACCGCGCTCTTCTCGGTGCTTCTCACCAACGCGCTGACCAGCAAGGAGTCGATCTCCACGGCGGATGACCTCGCCGACAAGCTCGGGGTCTCGACCGGCGGTCTGGAGTCGTTCATGGCCGACCCGGCCAACCAGCAGAAGGTCGGTGAGGCTGCCGCTTCGCTGGGTCTCGACCCGGCCAAGCTGCCCGAGGTCTTCAAGGCCATCCCGGTCGAGATGGCCGAGGCGTTCTCGACCACCTTCGTGATCGCCGCGATCCTGGTGCTGGTCACGCTCATTCCCGCGTGGTTCCTGCCCAAGAGCAAGGCCGAGCACGGAGCCGCCGCTCCCACGGTCCTCCACTGATCCGCTCACGTACGCAGGGCCGGGCTGCCATCGGCAGCCCGGCCCTCGTTCTGCTCGTCGGCCTGTTCTCCCTGGCAGGCTGCGGCTCCCCTTCTGTCGCACTCCCACCGACCGAAGGTGACTTCGACTACCAGCTCGGCGCCGCTGCCGATCGGCTGACCGACGGCACGCCTCTCGATGTGGTCGTACGCGACGCCACCGCCACCCCGCTCGAGGACGCCTACAACGTCTGCTACGTCAACGGCTTCCAGACCCAGCCCGGCTCCGACTGGTCCGATCGCCCGTCCGCGCTCCTTCGCGACGCCTCCGGCGAGCCCGTACGCGACCCCGACTGGCCCGACGAGATCATCCTCGACCCCTCCACCGCCTCCGTTCGCGCCTCGATCCTCGAGGTGATCGAGCCGGTCATCGAAGGCTGCGCGGACGAGGGCTTCGACGCCGTCGAGATCGACAACCTCGACACCTGGACCCGCTTCGATGCGATCTCGAAGGACGGCGCCCTCGCCCTGGCCTCCGCATATGTCACCGCCGCCCACGACCTCGGCTTGGCGATCGCCCAGAAGAACGCCGCCGAAGCCGCCCGCCCCGCCCACGACGACCTCGGCTTCGACTTCGCCGTGGTCGAGGAGTGCGGCGCCTACTCCGAATGCGGCGCCTACACCGACGCCTACGGCTCGCATGTGCTCCAGATCGAGTACCCCGACTCGCTAGCCGAAGCCGACCTCTCCTTCGCCGACGTCTGCGCCGATCCCGCCCGCGCCCCGCTCACCATCCTCCGCGACCGCGACCTCGTCCGACAGGACAACGCGACGTACGTCTATGAGGCCTGCTGATCAGCATCAATTGAAGTTAAACGGACGCAAAGCGACTCGAACATGGTTACATGACTGCATGACAGTAAGGGGCGCCGTCTCGGGCGCATTCGCGGTCGCGATGCTGCTGGTAGCGACAGCAGCATGCTCTGTCTCCTTTAACGCGGGGTCCTCCTTGGACAGAGCAAAAGTCGAGCAGACGCTCACCAAGGCGCTCGAGGAGGAGACCGGAACGAAGCCGGACAAGGTCGATTGCCCCGGAGACCTCGAAGGCAAGCTGGACACCACCATGGAGTGCACGCTGACCAAAGACAGCGCTGAGTACGCCGTCAAGCTGACCGTGACGAAGGTAGACGGCCTCGACGTCCGATTCGACTACAAGGTCGCCTCGACCGCGAAGAACGGAAGTACCCCGGAGGTGACCTTCGGCGAGACCATGCTCGAGGAGCGGGTCTCCAGCATCTTGGAGGAGGAGGTCGGTCAACGCCCTGACAAGATCGACTGCCCCGGCGACCTGGCCGGCAAAGTGGGCGAGACGATGAGGTGCACGCTCAGCGCTGGAACCGACGAAATCGGTCTCACGGTCACCGTCACCGAAGTCGAAGGAACCTCGATGAACTTCAACGTCGAAGTCGACGAGAGCTGAGCACGTACGTCCACGCCAATCCGGGAACTGCTCCCTCAGATCGTGATGCTGAACGTCTCAGACCAGCCTTTCAGCTTCTTCGCCCAGGGGAACCAGATCATCGGCTGGTGGGATATCGCCAAGGTGACCAGCCTCTATCCGACACAGGCGACCCAAGCTGACGAGTCCTACCGCTTGACCGTCACCATCAACGAGCGGGACGGGACATTCGACTACAACGAGCTCCGCGCGTCGACCGAATGGGAGGTGGGTATCACCGACGACGGCTTCACGCTCGGTGGCGAGATGCAGTGGCACACGGGCAAGCGCGTCGAGAAGTCCTGGAGCTTCCAGTTCGGCGGCCTCAACCGCTCCTCAACCGCCCGCGACGACCCCGAAGTGAGCATCGATCCAGTGATCTACTCCTTCGAGACCAGTCGGATCAAGGACCCGCTCTTCGGCTGGCTCCAGTCTCACGGCTGGAGTCACAAGGGCCTCCTCGGCAAACTCTTCGCTCGCTGAGACGTCAGCGACTCGTGCCAATGAGGTTCACGCAGGCCTCGCACCTGTGCGATCTTTACGTTTAGAAACCCGGTTTGCGGGTATGAGGGTCATAAGCGAAGCGGCCGCCCATCCAATCTCGGGCCGCGACATCTTGGGGGCACACATGAGCAGCGACATCGTCGTCATTCCACGGGACCTGCGTCGTTCGGCGAGCAACATGGAGTCGGCCGCGGACGACGTCACGAAGGCCGATCCGAGCAGCCACATCAAGGCGATCTCGTCCGCGATGCGTGGGAGCGCCAGCGCTGGACAGGTCGGAGAGCTCGAGTACAGGTTGCAGTGGCGCTTCAAGAACTGGCCAGAGAAGGCCCGGAGCTATAGCGAGGCCTTGGCTAATGCCGCCCGCGAGTACAAGGCATCGGACCACGACGCGGAAGCAGCGGGCCGCCAGAGCGCGCAGCAATTCAACTCGGTGGGCTGAGGAGACGTCGCGTGCCTACCATCGCCGAACTGCTCGGCTGGCAACCCGACAGCCTCGCCAAGTTGGCCGACAGCCTCTTCGCATCGCGCCGCAGGCTCAAGGGGCTCCAAGAGGAGATCAACACCGGAAAGCCTCCGGAATCTTGGGACGCTCCGGCCACACCGAGCGCGGTGAGTGACTACGACGACTTACATCAACGCCTCAACGACATTGCCGCACAGGTATCCGACCTTGCCGTCACGGTCGAAGAAACCTCAGCTGAGGTTCGCGCGGCCCGGTCGGACCTCGAGGATGCGTTGACGGAGGCCGACCGCGAGAAATGCTCGGTTAACCGTCAAACGGGTGACATCACTGCACCTCCGCTCCCGGTGACCGATTTTCCTACAGGTGACCCCCGTCAGGTCACTGAGAATGCGCGAGTTCGGCAGCAGACCCGAGAGCGAGACCAGCGAGTCGACCAGATTGCTGCGGACATCGACCGTGCATTGAAGCGTGCCGACGCGGCCGACGTCGGTCTGGCCAAGGCCATGATCTCCAGCATCGAGTACGAAGTGCGCGGGGGCGACGGCACCATCGCAGAAGCCATCGCAGCCCAACTACCACCGTCCCTGGAGGGCCTGACTCCACAAGAGGTCGCCGAGAAACTCGGCGGCGACATCGGCCTCGCCACGATGAAAGCCTATCTTGAAGGCGAAATGCCGCTCCACAGATGGTTCAAGGCTGAGTACGGCGTCGCAGCCGATTACAAGGTGATGATGGACGGCACAGTGAAGATGAGCCTTCAGGTCGAAGGAGGCATCGGAGTCGCACTCGCTGGGTCCGGCGGAGGGGCGAGCCTCATGGCCGGCCGGACCGGCGAGGTCGAACTCAGCTTCAAGAGTGAAGAAGAGGCAGAGCGGTTCTTGAGTGGATTCGAAGATGCTGCCACTGACATCGACCTATCGACGTTCCGAACGGGTGGGGGTCTGGCTGGCAACGTCGCACAGAATATCGCCGAGTACATTCGCGACCAGGAAGTCACTGGTCTAAAAACAGGGATCTATGCCAAGGGTGAGATCGAATTCGATACGAACTTTGTCAAGGGCGATGCCAACGGCCGTATCGATGCCTATCGCGACTTCGATCAGGACGAGTACGGTTTCAAGGTGCACGGCACCTTGAGCGGCGAGCATAAAGCGTCCGGCGTTGGCGGATCCGCAAGTTTCACTGGCGAGCTCAAGACAGACCTGGAAGGCACACCTAAGTCGCTCTCCCTGGCAGGGGAAGTCAGCGGAAAGGTCGCGGCGGAGAAGTTGGGCATAGATATCCCCGGCAGACGTGGCGAGACGGGCGCTGATGTGGAACTGAAGGTGGACCAAGGAAACGTGATGTGGGACGAGATCCACGAAGCCGTCAAGCGCGGCGACATGGATCGCGCCACCGATCTCGCCATGGACCATGGTCAGGTTGTCGTCAAGCAGACCGCGATTGGCGGCTCGGATTTCGACGCCAAACGACCGGAAGGCGGCATCGAATGGGGAACTGAGTCCAAGACTACCCAGAATGTCTGGGTCAGAGACGCAAACTCCAACGAAGTGGTCTCGATCGACCCGAAAACCGGCGCGGCAAAGTCAGTTGCAGGAGGAAACTAATGCCAGCCATGGCGGACCCGCCAATTCTGATGAACGTCCAGGCCGTCGATATTGACGCGGTTCAAACCAGAGCACCCCGAAGTCCGTGCCATCACGTTACGGGATCCCATGGCGAGATGTGGCAATGGTACGGGGATGGCCGCGACCTCATCACGAGAATCGTTGTAGTTCGCCGCCCATGCATGGCATCAGCGACCGCAGTTCGTCACCTGTTGAGCGCAGAGATGCGCCGCATCTCGGACGAGTTTGACGACGACCCCACCGACACGGGAGCGTCCGTCTCGCATGTGCGCGGATCACGGGCCGCCTTCCGCGCCACCTCGTCCGGAATCACCAGCGGGATACGCCTGCACAATGATGTTCTGATGGCGACGGACGAAAGCTCGCTCTACCTGTTTCGAGTCGTCTCACCAGACACCGCCGACGGAAGAGGGCTGGCCGAAGCTATGAACTCACACATTCAATTCTCTCAGAGGGCAGACTGGTGCTGAAAGTCATTGGGTTCTTTGTCGGTTCGATCGTACTGTTGGGGGCGATCTTCTGCGGAGTGGTCTGGTTCCTTTTCAACAACGCCGAAGACCAGAGTTACCTAACCAAGCGCGTCGCTGCCACGGAAGTTCAGTCCAAATGGAATGGCGACCAATACATTGTGGTATATGGTTACGATGTTGACGGGACCACGTACTACGGCGAAGACCGTCTGTACCGCCGGAACTGGCAACCTGGCGATAGCCTTCGAGTTTGCGTCGATCCAAGTGATGTGGCTCAGCACGCCTTGGCGAATCAAGAATGTGGATCGTCCACTCTAGCCACTTCCACCCAAACGGGATCGACGACGAAACCGTCAATCAACTAGTGCCAGCATCCCGTCGAACCACCCGAATCGCACGCTCCACCAACTTGGCGTGGTAATAAGACGATGACTTCGGATGCCACAGCATCACTACTACTGCGATCGCCAGCGCCTCGTTGACGATATTGTAGGCGACAGATGGAAAGATGATCGTTTCAGAGAAGACCGATGAGAAGATGACGAAAATGGCGTAAAGAAGGCCGACCGAGGCCAGCATGGTAGCGACGATGCGCGCCCATCTGAAACCCCGTCGATTAGTCAAAGCCATCGTTACCCAGAGGCCGACTTCAAGCACCGCAAAGCCAATAGCAAACCCCATCGAGATCATCAGTCCCGTCTGAACTAATCCGTCTGTGGTGGCGTAATCGGCTCCGAATGTCTTCCGGTTGGTCGCATCTACCTCCAGATAGAAGACGTAGACGCCGAGTACGGCCATCGCTGCGCCGACCCACATTCCGATGACTGCCCACTTGATAGTCCAAGGCCGCGAATGCTCCGTCGGTGGCCGGATGGCCGCACCGAGTCCAGCGTTGCCTTGCAGATCTGACATGAAATCCCCCGAGTCGGCTTCGAGACCACGGTACTCGATGCTAACGGCCCCGGCACAGCAACGTTCTTCGTGTCAGCACCGCTAGTTGGTGTCACCGGCCTCGGCCCGACTCGCGGGCCGAGGGCGCTCGAGATCCCCGATCTGGGCTCGAGGTGGCCAACCCGGGAATGCCGGATTCGGCCACCCCTTTCGACAGGGACCATCAGGACACGGTGCTTCCGAGGTGCGGACAGTGTTCTGGCCACTGAGCGACGATCACGCCCCGTCGGCGTCAGCGGCGCTTCTTCTCGTCGATGTCGTCGCTCGGCTGTGCGTTGGGGACCCACCCGCGGGACGCGTTGGGATCTAGGACGTCGCTGGCGGTCTCGGTCCAGTCGTCGGTGTAGTCGGCTTCCCATTCTTGGTTCTGGCTGCCGTTCTGGTCCCGCTTCTTGGCACCGCGGCCACCCGCTGGGCCAGCTCCGCCACGGCCACCGGCCCCGGCCCGGCCGGCGCCACGTCCTCCAGCACCGGTGCCGCGCGCGCCGGCTCCCGTGCCACGAGCACCAGCGCCGCGAGCACCTGCACCAGCACCGGCTCCCGCGCGGGCACCGGCGGTGCCGGCCCTGGCAGCTCCGGACCGGGCGGCGGCTGACCTCGACGCGGCGCCGGCGGTTGCTGCCTTCGCAGATGCACCAGCGGAGAGCTTGCTGGCTATCGCCTTGGCCACGCCGGCACCGAGCAGGGCTCCGCCGCCGGCGATCGCGAGTGCAGACATGCCGCCCGTTCCGCCAGCGAGCGGCGCGAGGCCGTCAGCGGTCTCGACCATCGCGTACGACGTCGAGGGGGCGGGGGTGCCATCGGCGTTGATCCACTCGGTGCCGTTCCACTCGGGCTTGTTCTCAGCCTTGTGCGCCTCGATATTGGCTTTCTCCTGAGCGATCAGCTCGTGGCCCCAACCATCGGTGTAGAGGGTGCCGGAGTTGTACTTAGCCATGCGGGCCTGAGCGGCCGCGACCTGACTCGCCGAGCCGGGCGAGCTCGAGCTGCCAGCGGGGACTGGATCAGAACCGCTGCCGTCGTCGTAGAGGGCCCTTACCTTGGGTTCGGCGTCGTCGATCGAGGTGTCTACGTCCTGTACGTGTTGGGCTGCGATCCGCTCGGCCTCGGCGATAGCGGCCTCCCGGGCTGTGTGTGCCGCGCGATCTGCCTGTAGAGCCTTCTGGTTCTGCGTCGCGCGCGCTCCGTCGACACCGGTTCCGGATTGTGCGTACTTCGGGTCGGAGGCGTCTGGCGCAGCACCGTGAGTCTCGGGGAGCGTCGACTCGAGCCTGGCGTGTTCACGCATCGCGGCGGTGATCTTGCCTCGTACGTCCTGTAGCGCTGCGACAGCGACCTTGATCACGTCGCTCTTGTCGCTCGTATCGCCGCCTGACGACTCCATGCTGCGTCGGGCTGCCTGCCCTGACATCGACGCCGCCGAGAACCCATCCTCTGCGGCCTTCCCGCTGTCGACAAGTGTCTTGCCAGCAGCACGAAAACGATTATCAGCTTGATTCCACGCGTCGATCAGCGCATCGATTGTGGACGGGTCTGCGCCGGTGACGTACGTCTTCAAGCGCTCCATCCATGGCCCTCGTACAGTCATGCTTTCCTCCCCGAGCTACGACGATCGGGGTCCGACCGCCCCGCGACCACTATTAGACATGACGGCCGTTACCTCGTCACCTCGTTCGTCGGTTGCTCTAGAGTGCGATCCCATGAGGACGTCTCGGGCGATCACCATCGCCGCCCTGCCCCTGACCATCTCAATGGCAATCTCCGGGTGCGGGTCTGATGACCCTCCGAGCGAAGACCCGAGCAGCGCATCTCCAAGCGCGGGTTCGGGTTCAACGCCCGCCGCACCGAGCGGCCCCGACGTACCAGCGAATTGGCAAGTTGCGTCAGTGAAAGCGGCTCAACTCCAGGTTCCTCCCGACTGGGAACTGAGTTCAAGCGCTGATCTCTCACAGACAATGAGGGCCCCGGAGGATGCCATCGGCATCTCGCCGGGCGCTGGCAACATCCAGGCCAACGTCTACTCCACAGATGTAACCGCAGCCGACCTCGAAGAGCTGGCCAAGCTCCACGAAAAGGACCTCAAGGAAGACTTCGCAAACCTGAAGCGCCTGCCAAACGAGACCATCAACGGCCAGCCCTTCTTTCGTTTCCAGGCCGATGACGGCCAGGTCTGGTACGACGAGTACGTCACCCTGGAACCCGACGGCCAATATCAGATCTCCGTCACCTGGCGCTTCAACAAGACGGACGTCGATCGCAAGGGCGCCGAGGCTCTGATCGATCAGGTCATGCCGACGTACCAGGCCCTCTGAGTCGGTCGGCGACCCGTCAGATCATCGGGATCTTGCCACCGAACTCCTTGCTGAAGATGACAAGCGGGTTGCTCATCACGGCCAGTGCCTCAGCCATCTTCTTCGCGACGATGGCTGCGCCCTCGTCCGTCGCAGCAATGTCGTGGATGGCGTCGTCGACGGCGCTGGCGTACTTCTCCAGCCCCTCGACGGTCTCCTTCTTCGCCTTGCCGATGTTCTCGTGACCCTTGATCACCGCGTTGGCGAGCCACTCGCCCTTGGCTGAACCACCGAACGCGCTCGCTGCCGGGGCGCGCCCGAGGTCGAGGCTCTGAACCAGACCCTTCTGCTCCTCGAGGTCCCGATGGACCTTGTTCAGATTGTCGTAGTCAACGGTGAGCTCGTTGCCGTTACCCATGGTCCGCCCTCCCGAGGCTTCCGTACGCACCCCGGCGGGTGCCTCAGTAGGAGTAGTACACCACGGGTCACAGTGCTACGGGCAGGGATGCGTAGCCGCGGAGGATGCGGGTGGGGCGGCGTACGGCGTCGCCCGAGACCCGGAGAGTCGGGTAGCGCTCGAAGAGCAGGCGGAGACCGACGCGGGCTTCGAGGCGGGCGAGGCTGGCGCCGAGGCAGAAGTGGGCGCCGGCAGAGAAGGAGAGGTGCTGGTCGGCGTTGGCGCGGGTGATGTCGTACGTGTCGGGGTCCTCGAACACCGACGGGTCTCGGTTGGCGCCGCCGAGGACGACGGCGACAGCGGTGCCCTTGGCCACGTCGACGCCCGCCACGCTCGTGGCGGCGTAGGCCTCGCGGACGGTGGCCATGACGGGCGGGTCCCAGCGCAGGGTCTCCTCGATGGCGCCGTCGACCAGCGACGGGTCGCCGACGAAGAGCGCACGCTGGGCGGGATGGGCATCAAGCGCCGCGACTGCGTTGCCGAGCAGGTTGACGGTGGTCTCGAAGCCGGCGGCCAAGAGCAGGAGACCGAGAGCGTGGAGCTCGATGTCGTCGAGATCGCCGGCGATCACCAGGGCGCTGAGGAGGTCGTCGCCGGGATCGGCGCGGAGGCGGCGTACGTGGTCCTCGAACCAGTGGTGGAGGGACCGCATCGCGGCCTCGACCCGGGAGTAGTCCCGCCACGACAGTCCCGGATCGAGGATGGCAGCGGCCTGGTCGCCCCAGCACAGGATGTCGGCCCGGTCCGAGTCCGGCACTCCGAGCAGCTCAGCGATCACGGCGATCGGGAGCTTCGCGGCGTACTCCTCGATGATGTCGACGCGCCCCTTGCGCGGGTCGACCTCGTCGAGCAGGTCGCCGGCGACCGCGGTGACCATCTCGGCCATCGAGCTGATCCGGCGGGCGGTGAACGCCTTCGAGACGTGCTTGCGGTAGCGGGTGTGCAGCGGTGGGTCGACGGCGAGCATCGACGGTGGGTCGACAGGGCCCAGGGCGTCGGGTGCGCTCACCTTGCCGAGCAGCCACCGCAGCGGCACGGGCAGCTCTCCCTGGCCGTCTCCGACGCCGAAGTCGCTGCCGCGCAGGATCTCGTTGGCGGCCGTGTACGACACCATGCCGGCCATGAACGGGTTGATGTGGATCGGGCCGCGCGCTCGCAGACGGCCGTAGTCCGGCACGCCCCGCGACCACATCAGCTCGGCGAGCGGGTCGCCGCGCCTCGACGCGAAGCTCAGCACCGCTCGGTTGATGCCTTGGGAGAGAGCCCAGCGGGCGTACGACCTCGGCCTGTCGAACAGTGACAGCTCAGGCCGAGGCATCGGCCAGCTCCTCGCGGAACTCGTGGGTGCCGATCCGGCCCATCAGCGGCGCCAGATCGGCCAGCAGGTCGGCGAAGGTCGCCTCGTACTCCTCCGGCGACAGGGTCGGGTCGAGCTGCGCCTGGAACCGGATCCGCCACCGATGCCGGAGGGCCTGAGCCAGACGCTCCGGGGTGCCGAAGGCCTCGGCATAGGCCGGTGACCATGGCAGCCGGCGCGCGAAGCCGGATCGCAGCTCCGCCTCGGCCTCGTTCAGCAGCCGGTAGCGCTCATGGGTCTGGTTCCACGTCATCGTCCTCACCGTCTCCGTTGTCGTCGGGATGGTTTCGACGCTACGGAGCGGAGACACCTCGGCACATCGGTCGCTGGCAGGCACCTGCGTTCCTACCGTGGTAGGAGAGCGGGCGCCTGCCGTGGTCGGATGCGACGCGAGTCAAGCGTTTCTAGACTGAGCGGCATGAGTGTCCAGGACTCGGCTCGCGACGTGCGTGACTTCCTGGAACAGCGCTGCCGCAGCAAGAACCTCGACATCCCCTGGTGGGCGCCGCTGCTGTCGGCCTTCGGGCTCGTCGCGATGGTCACCGTGGCGGTGCTTCAGCGCGAGGCCGCCGGCGCAATGGTCGTCGCCGGCCTGGTCATCGTCGTCCCGTCGCTGAGCATCTTCTTCATCCCGAACACCGGTGAGTGGCTCAAGAACCACATGTGGGCGGTCGACCTCGTGCCGACCCTGGCCGGGTCGGCCTGGCTGATGTCGCAGCCCGCCTCCGCGTTCTGGCCACAGCACGACTTCGCGCCGGCGGTGCTGGTCCCGCTGACTCTCGAGATGGTCGTCCGGGAAGGCTTCCGGACCGGCACCCTCTATGCGATCGCCTCGGCCGTGGTGATGGGGGTCTTCGCCTCGGACACACCCAGCGGCATCGGGGTCCACTTCCTGCTGCTCTTCGTCGGCTGGATCCTCGGGCTGCTGATCCTCGCCCAGATGCGGGCGCTGCGAGCCGAACGGCAGGCGCGATCACAGGAGCACGCCCGCGCGACCGAGGCCGAGCGCATCCGGATCGCCCGCGAGATCCACGACCTGGTGGGGCACTCGCTCTCGATCACCCTGTTACACCTGACGGCGGCGCGACGCTCCATCGCCGAGGGCGACGAACCGGACGAGGCGGTGTCCGCGCTCACCGAGGCGGAGGCCGTCGGGCGCCGGGCGATGGCCGAGATCCGCCGTACGATTGGGGGACTGTCGATCGGGGCGCTGTCCACCACCGGTGCCGGCACCGCGCCGCTCCCCGGTGCCGCGGACGTGGTCCGGCTCGTGGAAGAGGGCCGCAGCGCGGGCCAGGCGATCACGTTCTCGTCATCCGGCGACCTCGCCCGCATCGACGCCGGGGTCGGGCTGGGCATCTACCGGATCCTGCAGGAGTCGCTCGCCAACGCCATCCGGCACGCTCCCGGCGCACCGGTCTCGGTCTCGTTGGCGGTCGCCGACGGCGTACGTCTCTCCGTGCAGAACCCGCTCGTCGGCACCCGGCGCGGGGTCGGCGAGGGGTCCGGGCTGGCGGGCATGGCGGCCCGCGCCGAGCAGCTCCGCGGCCGGTTGTCGGCGGGCGCCGAGGAGTCGATGTGGAAGGTTGACCTGGTGATCCCATCGCACTGTCTCGTACGCAAGGCCCTCGCATGACGCCGGTCAACGGCTCGCCGATCCGGGTGGTCGTGGTCGACGACCAAGAGCTCGTACGCAGCGGACTGCGCCGCATCCTGCGACGGCGCGACGGGCTCGAGATCGTCGCCGAGTGCGGCGACGGCTCGGAGGTGGTCGCGGCTCTCGAGGCCAACCCGGCCGACGTAGTCGTCATGGATCTCCGGATGCGGCAGGTCGACGGGATCACCGCCACCGGCCTGGTCCGGGCGCTGCCGTCGGCGCCGCCGGTGCTGGTGCTGACCACGTTCGACGAGGACGAGCTCGTCTCCGGCGCACTCCGTGCCGGCGCCGCCGGCTTCATCCTCAAGGACTCGCCCGCCGAGGAGCTGGTCATGGCCGTACGCTCCGTCGCACTCGGCGACGCCTGGCTCGACCCAGCCATCACCGGCCGCGTCCTGGCCACCTACCGCTCCGCCGTCGCGCCCGCGTCGAGCGCCGTCGAGGTCTCCGAGCTCACCGACCGCGAGCTCGAGGTCCTCCGTGGCCTCGCCTCCGGCTGGACCAACTCCGAGATCGCCGAACGGCTCGTGATCTCCGAGCTCACCGTGAAGTCCCACATCGGCCGCATCTTCGCCAAGCTCGATCTCCGAGACCGCGCCGCCGCCATCGTTTTCGCGTACGACCACGGCATCGTCCGGCCGGCCGTCTGACAAGTCGCGCGATGCCAGGGGCGGCCGAGCCCACCCCTGGCATCACCTGACGGACTTCAGTGGAGCGGGTCCTCGACCAGTACCACGTAGGTAGCGGTGGTGTAGCCCGGTTTGGTGAGCGTCACCGCCAACCGGAGCGAGCTGTTCTTCCAAGCTCCGACCAGCTCGAGCGACTCATCGATGCCGACTTCCTCGTAGACCGGCGTGCTCTGACCGGTCTCCTTCTGGCGAATCTGCCACGAGTACGCGACGTTCGCACCGTCCGGAGCGGTGAACTCGGCGCGGATGGTCTCGGTGATCCACACGTTTCCGTTGATCACAGGGGCGTCGACCGCCTGGAACACACCCTCGACGATCACACCGGACGGCTCCGAGACTGCCTTGCCCTGCTCCCAGGTCGATTTGCTTGCGGTCACCTCCACCGAGATCGCGGCGTTGAGGTCGTCGGCGCCAAGGGCGTAGGTCTCGTCCGTGGCTCCGGCGATGCGGGCCCCGTCGCGCAGCCACTGGTAGGCGAACGTGGCACCGTCGGCGGTCCAAACGCCCGGGTAGGCGGTGAGCGTCTCCCCGACCTGCGGCGTACCGCTCACGATCGGCGCCTGGGCATTCACCAGCAGACCGTGCGAAACCTCGTCTGTCGCTTCAGAGGCCGCCGTCCCGGAGACGTAGCCCGTCTTCTCCGCGGTCACCCGCACGCTGAGAGCGTGCCCTGCGTCCGCTTCACCGATGGCGTACGTCGTCTCGACCGCACCTTCGATCGGATCACCGTCACGCTGCCACTGATAGCTGACCGAGACGCCGTCGACATCCCACTCACCGGCGGTGGCCCTCAGCGTCTCCCCGACGAGGGCCGCACCCGACACCACCGGAGGCGCGAGGGAGGTGATCGCAGGTGGCTGCTTCTCTTCGATGACGAGATTGCGAGTCACCGCTCCGGAGTCGCCCGCCGCGATCGTGAACTCGTCGGAGTGCGCGGGAAGGTGCACGTCGTCCCACAGGTTGATGGCCACCCGGTAGGTCCCCGGCTCCAACGCCGGGCTGCTGTAGTGGCCGTCGCTGTCGGTGAAGGCGTACGTCACCATGCCCCACTCTCCGCCGGAGGCGTCGTCGAGGAACTGCTGGACCTGGACCTCGCCCCACTCGACCGGGCTGCCGTTGGCGAGCGTCACCCGGCCCGCCACCGTGGCGCCCGTGCTCAGCTCTGCGTCGGCCGTGCTGGTCTCACGGACGTTGACCACGACATCATCGGCCTCTTCGAAGGAGGACTTGTCGGAGAACCACTCGCTGCGATGGCCCTCGTTGCTGGCGAAGCGGAGGCTGTAGGTGCCCGCGGGAACGCCGCGGATCTTGTAGCTGCCGTCGGAGTAGTCGGTGTAGCCGCTGCGTACGTAGTCCTCGGTGTCAGCGGTGTAGACCTCGACATATCCGTCGCCGATCGGTTCGCCATCGGCACCGGTCAGGACGCCGCTGATCAGACCTCCTGTCGACACCCGTAGGTCGGCGGTGGCGGGAGCACCGTCCACCACGTCGACGTACTTATAGCGCTCTTCGGCATACAGATAGTCGCCGTTGACGTTGAAGTTGACCTCGTACTGGCCAGCCTTCAGGCCGGGGAAGGAGTAGGTGCCGCCCTCGCCCGAGGTGGCGGAGCCGATCCAGCTCCATTGGTCCACGCGGTAGACGTCGATGGAGACGCCAGCGACGGGTTGCCCCGCGTCGTCGGTCACTGTGCCGGTGATCGATCCGCCGCCCGTGCTCGGTGCCAGAGTTGCGGTGACCGGTCCGGACTCGCCGGCGATCACGTCAGTGGCTTCCCCGATGGAAGCAGCGTCGGAGTAGAACTCCTTGACCCAGCCCGTGCCTGAGAACGCGACGCGGTAGGTTCCGCCGGGCTTCAGGCCACGGAACGCGAAGCGCCCACTGCTGTCGGTGGAGACGTCGGTGACCGCGCTCCAATCGCCTGAGGGCTCGTACAGGATGACGCGGATGTCATCGAGCGGATCGCCAGCCTCATTGGTCACCGTGCCGGAGATGGTCTCGCCCAGGGACAGAGCGGCATCAATGCCGCTCGTCGTCTCGGGGCCGACCACGACGTCGGCCGCTTGCTCGCGGGTGGCGACATCGTCGTAGTACTCACCAAGGAAACCCTGCTCTGCCGCCTCGAACCCGACCTTGTACGTGCCCTCGGCGAGGTTCAGCCGGTAAGTCCCATCGGCGCCCGTGCTGGCGCCTCGGGCCCGCTCCCACTCCTGCGACTCGTCGTTGAAGGACCAGGCGCTGGCGTACGCATTCTCGATCGGGGTTCCATCAGCTGCGGTGACCTGGCCGGTGATCTGACCGTAGGCCGACATCACCGCATTGATGCCGGACGTCTCGCTAAGCCCGACGCTGATCGTCCGGCCGGCGTCGACCGTGGCCGCAGCGTCGTAGTAGACGGGTCTGACTGTGGCAGGTTCGGTGAGGTCGTCGTAGTTGATCTGAGAGAAGCCGAAGCGGTAGTCGCCAGTAGGAACATAGAGAACGTAGTCGCCGCTCTGGTCGGTGACGACTCGGTGGGAGGGGCGATCTTCCCAGTATTCGCCGTCCTGCAGCGTGTAGGCGGTCACGGTGATGCCGTCCAGTGGCTCACCGGAACTGCGCTCAACGTGCCCCGTCACAGTGCCATGCGGCGCCTCGGCCAACTCACGATCGACCCCGGTAACGGTCGTGCCGCGCTCGATGACCTGCTCGGCGTACGTCTCCGTCTCCCACCGAACAGACTCGTTGCGAAGGCCGGGGCTGCCCTCGCCACCGCTACGGTCAGAAGTGTTGAACACGATGCGGTAGGTGTCAGCGGGCACGCGGAGCTCGTAGGTGCCATCGCTCTTCGTCTTGCCGACGCCGATGACGTTGTCCAGCCACCCGCCCTGCTCTGAAAAGGTCCTGGCCTCGAGCCTGATCCCGGCGAGCGGGCCGACGCCAGCACCGGTCACCGTTCCGGTGACGACGCTGTTGGCTACGAGCTCGAAGTCCGCCGTCACGGGCGCGTCGACGACGACGAGGTCGGTGCCGCCGTCGTTCGGCCGCTCAGCGTCGGACCCGAAGACCGCGTCGGGGTAGTCGCTGCTCGCTGGTCGGACCCAGAGGCGATAGGTGCCGGCAGCCAACGGCAGGTCGTACGAGCCGTCCGTTGAAGTCTTGGCGGCGATGTCGTTCCAGCGGTCGTCGTAGCACGGCGCCCAGTAGCCCTCTTCAAGGCAGAAGGCCGTAACGGTCGCATCGGCGATGCCGGCGCCGGTGTCAGCATCCACGACACGGCCAGTGATTCCTGGCCCGTCGAGTGCAGCAGCCGGTGAGGCTTCGCCCATCAGGGCCAGCGCGCCGGCGGCCAGTAGCACGGCCAGCGAACCGGCCAGTGCTCGAAGAATGGTTCTCATCTATGTCTCTCACTACCCACGTCGCGTGCGCGGACAGCAAACCATGCGCCGAGACACTACGGACCTGCCCTCCCGCAGAGGCCGGCCGCGCCGACAGGGCGGGATCAGTGTGGGATAAGTAAAACCACAGCAACGTAAATGCAGCCACTCAACGAAGCAACAGTCCCGCCGAATGGTTGGGCAGCGCCGTGACCTCTCGGCGAGCGCGGGTGACGGCTCGACCAGCGACGTCAGGTGGTGGTGGCGAGGACGAGGGGGTGGACGGTGGCGGCGCCGGCGTCGAGGAGGGCTCGGGCGGCGAGGGTGACGGTCCAGCCGGTCGCGATGCGGTCGTCGATGAGGAGTACGTCGGCACCCGGAGGGACATCGGCGTGGAGCGAGAAGCGGCGGCCGATGGCGGCGACACGCTGGGCGGAGTTGGAGGCGCCCTGGCCAGGACCGACGTCGGGGTCGACGATGGCCCACGAGCCGAGGACGGGGACGCGGAGATAGCGCGAGAGGCCTTCGGCGAAGTCGCGGGTCAGGGTGGGGCGGCTGGACGACTCGACGTAGACGATGCCGCCGACTCGTGGACGCCAGTCGCCGAGGACCTCGACGACCGCCTTCACCAGCGGAACCGGGACCGGCCCGTCCTGCGCGGGTTCGCGAAAGAGGTCGCGCAGCGCCTGGCCGTAGCCGAGGTCGGTCAGTCGCGCGACCGCGCGCCCCTCGAGCGGGCCGTCCTTGATCTTGCCCTTGAGCGAGATGCCGAGCCGGTCGAGGCCGGTGGGCCACATCTTCTTCGGCTCCACGACCACTCCGGGGCGCGACAGCCGCGCCGAGGCCTCCTCGACCGCACCCTCGGAGACCGACGACGTCACCGCGAAGCCACCGCAGTTGTCGCACCGGCCGCAGTCGACGGCACCGGGATCGTCGAGCTGCTCGCGCAGGAACCGCATCCGGCACTGGTCGGTCGAGATGTAGCCGAGCATCGCCTCCTGCTCCCGGCGACGGGCCTCGGCGACCCGGGCATACCGCTCCGCGTCGTAGTCCCACGGAACTCCTGTCGCCTCCCAGCCACCACCGACCCGGCGGGCGGCGCCGTCGACGTCGAGCACCTTGAGCATCTGCTCCAGACGTGACCGCGACAGGTCGACGTACGTCTCCAGCGCCTGTGTCGACAGGGCCCGGCCCGCCTCCGAGAGGACCCCCAGGGTCTGGCGCACCTGCTCCTCACGAGGGAACGCCAACGAGGCGAAGTAGGCCCAGATGTCGCGGTCCTCGATGCCCGGGAGGAGTACGACGGAGGCATCGGAGGTGCCACGCCCGGCGCGGCCCACCTGCTGGTAGTAGGAGACGGGCGAGGAGGGCGCACCCATGTTGACCACGAAGCCGAGCGTCGCGTCGAAGCCCATCCCGAGCGCCGAGGTCGCCACCAGTGCCTTGACCTTCCCGGCGGCCAGCGACTCCTCCAGGTCGGCCCGCTCGGCGGCCTCCGTGCGCCCCGAGTAGGCGGCCACGTCATGACCGCGCGAGCGCAGATAGTCGGCGATCTCCTCGGTCGCGGCCACGGTCAGGCAGTAGACGATGCCCGAACCGGGCTGCTCGGAGAGATGGTCGG
The DNA here is from genome assembly GCF_042719275.1 of Nocardioides sp. NPDC058538. Lineage (NCBI taxonomy): Bacteria > Bacillati > Actinomycetota > Actinomycetes > Propionibacteriales > Nocardioidaceae > Nocardioides > Nocardioides sp. NPDC058538. Next base: position 103,534 of record NZ_JBHXNY010000015.1, read on the forward strand.
AGAGCCAGGCCAGCCGCTGCTCGGGGGTCTTCAGATTGACCACTCCGAGCCGCAGCGACTCCCGGTCCAACGACCCTCGAAGAACGAGAACCCCCGAACCCATCTGCTCGGCGACGTCCGAGGTGACCCGAGAGTTGGCGGTCGCGGTGGTCGCGAGCACCGGGATCCCGTCGGGGAGGTCGGCCAGCAGTGTGCGGATCCGGCGGTAGTCGGGCCGGAAGTCGTGCCCCCAGTCGGAGATGCAGTGGGCCTCGTCGACCACCAGCAGCCCGCATTCGGCAGCCAGCCGCGGCAGCACCGCGTCGCGGAACTTCGGGTTGTTGAGCCGCTCGGGGGAGACCAGCAGGACATCCACCTCGCCGGCGTGGATGGCCTCCTCGATCGAGACCCAGTCCTCGGGGTTGGTCGAGTTGATCGTCACCGCCCGGATCCCGGCCCGTTGCGCCGCCGCGATCTGGTTGCGCATCAGCGCGAGCAGCGGCGAGACGATCACGGTCGGCCCGAGGCCGGCCTCGCGGAGCAGCAGCGTCGCCACGAAGTAGACCGCCGACTTCCCCCAACCCGTCTTCTGCACGACCAGCGCCCGGCGACGATCGACGGCGAGCGCCGAGATCGCCGACCACTGGTCCTCACGCAGCGTGGCGTCATCTCGGCCCACGAGGGCCCGCAGATGCGCTTCAGCACGAGAACGTACGTCGCCAGCCGGATCAGTCATGACCACAGGTCTATCAGGCGTCTCCGACAGAGTCGCCCAACGGCATCCGGGGCCAGCGGCAGCGCGAGGTCGAGCCGCCGCGAACCGTCACTCACCCGAGTGCACACAAAACAACGCCGAGCCGGCGCTGTTGGTCCTCCCCCACGGGGACCCGCAGAACCGGCTCGGCATCTCCAGTATGCGTCCAATCGCCGAACCGGCATAACCACACGCCCGAATTCGTACTTTAGTTACCCAAAGCGGTCGACGGCGCCGCCTCCGGTAGGAAACGGCGCCGTCGGGCCACTCTGTTGTCAGTGTGGCGAGATCAGCTCACCGAGACCGCGGTCCACGCCGCCTCGACGGCCGTGACCTCGGGGCTGGAGGCACCGTAGAGGTCCGAGGCCGCCTTCACCGTCGCGTCGCGCGCGCCGGCGTAGTCGGTGGTCGAGGTGAAGTAGGTCGAGTTGGCCCGGAACCAGATCTGCTCCGCCTTGTCGCGACCGATCCCGGCGATCGTCGAGCTGTCACAGGTCGTGCTCGAGTGCTCGACCCCACCGATCGTCTTCGTACCCGAGCCCTCGGAGAGCAGGTAGAAGAAGTGGTTGCCGACGCCGCTGGAGTAGTGGACGTCGAGGTCACCGGTCGAGGACGACCAGCAGTTGACCGAGTTGCCGTCGAAGGACGGGTTGTCCATCCGGCGCAGCGGGTCGCCGCCGTCGAGGATGAAGGACTCACCGATCAGGTAGTCGCCCTGGTCCTCGGCGTTGTCGGCGTAGAACTCGACCGCCGTGCCGAAGATGTCCGAGGTCGACTCGTTGAGGCCACCGGACTCACCGGAATACTCCAGGCCCGAGGTGTTCTCGGTGACACCGTGGGTCATCTCGTGGCCGGCGACGTCCAGCGAGACCAGCGGTCCGTAGCCGACACCGTCGCCGTCGCCGTACGTCATCTTCTCGCCGTCCCAGAAGGCGTTGACGTAGTCGTTGCCGTAGTGGACCCGGTTGTAGGAGCCCGAGCCGTCGCCGAAGATGCCGTCGCGGGCGTGGACGTTCTTGAAGTAGTCCCAGGTGACGTTGGTGCCGTACTGCGCGTCTGCAGCCGCGGTCGCCCGGTCGTCGTTGGAGCCGTTGCCGAAGGTGGTGGTCGGGCTGGTGACCACCGTCCCCGCCGCGCACCCGAACCCGAGGAGCTGGCACAGCAGGCTGTCCTCGGCGTTGTTCATGTCGGTCGTGTAGGTGCCGCCGCGGGTCTCGTCACGCAGCTCGTACGTCGAGCCGTTCTGCTTCACCTGCAGCGGGACGGTCCCGGAGTAGAGGGTGTTGCCCTCGCCGTCGATGGTGTGGATGCCCTCGACCCGGCGCAGCACCTTGCCGGTCTCCGCGTCGACGTACGTCGCCAGGCGCGAGGGGGTGCCGTCGGCCTGCTTGCCCTTGGTGGTCACCCGCCACGCCAGCGTCGGGGTGCCGTCGACCGCGTCGACGACGAGCTCGGGTGCGTACTTCTTGTCGGCCTGGAGCTTGGTGATCGTCTTGGTCACGGCGTCCAAGGTCAGCGCTGCCTTGGTGGCCACGGTCTCGCTGACGGCCGGCTTCACCGAGAGGTCGAGCACCTTGGTCAGCCCCTGGGAGACCGAGGTCAGGGTGCCGGCCTTGCTCTGGTGGGCGACCAGGTCGCCGCCGACGACCTCGAGGCCCTCGTACGTCCGGTTCATCCGAACGTGGGTGGCGCCGTTGGTGTCCTTCAGGGTCACCACGGGCTCGAGCTCCTGGCCCGCGCCGACCTTCCAGGTCGACGGCTTGCTCGTCAGCGCGCGGATCGCCTTGTCCGCGATCGACTCGTCGTCGATGACCTTCTGGGCAGCCAGGCCCGTCTGCGTGATGCTCGTCGGCGTGATGGCGGAGGCGGGTGCGGCAGGGGTGGCGCCGGCTGGGGTTCCGAAGGAGGCGATGAAGGCGGTTCCTGCAACGGCGGCAGCGGTGGTGGCACCAGCCGCTCGAACGAATCTACGCATGGGGGTTCTCCTCGAGATCAGGACCAGGATCGGACCGGATCCTTCCACCCGAATCGGGTGTGCGACCGAACAAATTCCTGCAATGCAGCTTTATGAAGCGGTCGCCCCGCGTAACTCGTTTACGTCGTTATCAAATATTAACCGAACGCACCCGGGGGCATGTCACCAGATGCGCACCCGGTCCTCCGGATCGAGCCACAGTCCGTCGCCCGGAGAGGTGCCGAAAACCTCGTGGAACTCGTCCAGGTTCCGGGCGATGTTGGCACGGAACTCCGGCGGGCTGTGCGGGTCGATCGTGAGGTACTGCTGCGCCTGCTCCTTGCGTCGCACCGTACGCCACACATAGGCCCAGTTGAGGAAGAGCCGCTGCCGGTCGCCGACGCCGGCGGAACCGTCGGTGGCGAGCATGTACGCGGCGTGCGCGATCGTCAGGCCACCCAGGTCGCCGATGTTCTCGCCGACGGTCAGCGCACCGTTGACGAACTCACCCGGCAGGTCCCGCGGCGAGAGCGCCGAATACTGATCGATGAGCGCCTTGGTCTTCACCTCGAAGGCCGCCTTGTCCGCCGGCGACCACCAGTCCTGCATGTTGCCGTCGCCGTCGAACTGGGCACCCTGGTCGTCGAAGCCGTGCCCGACCTCGTGGCCGATGACCGCGCCGATGCCGCCGTAGTTCTCCGCCGGGTGCGCGTCCTTGTCGAAGAACGGGCGCTGCAGGATCCCGGCCGGGAAGCAGATCTCGTTGGTGCCGGGGTTGTAGTAGGCGTTGACCGTCTGCGGCAGCATGAACCACTCGTCGCGGTCCACCGGGCTGCCGAGCTTGCCGAGCTGCCGGTCGGTCTCGAAGACCGAGGCCGCCGAGACGTTGCCGATCAGGTCGTCCTTGGAGATGGTCAGCGCCGAGTAGTCGCGCCACTTCGAGGGGTAGCCGATCTTCGGCGTGAACTTGTCGAGCTTCTCGTACGCCTTCTCCTTGGTCTCCTCGCCCATCCAGTCGAGCTCGGAGATCGACTTGCGGTAGGCCTCGAGGAGGTTGTGGACGAGCTCGTCCATCTGCGCCTTCGCCTCGGGCGGGAAGTGACGCGCGGCGTACTCCTTGCCGACCGCCTCGCCGATGGCGCCCTCCACGATCGCCACTCCGCGCTTCCAGCGTTCGCGCAGCTCAGGGGTGCCGTTGAGGGTGCGGCCGTAGAAGTCGAAGTTGGTCTCGACGAAGTCGTCGGTCAGGTAGGGCGCCGCCCAGCGCAGCACGTGGAAGTAGAGCCACGACTTCCAGTCGTCGATGTCGACCTCGCCGAGCACCGTCGAGAGGTGCGCGAAGAACGACGGCTGCCGCACGACCACCTCACCGAGCACCGCCTCGGTGGTCAGCTTCGAGCCGGAGAGGTTGCGGACGTACGCATCCCAGTTGAAGTTGGGGGCCAGCTCGCGCAGCTCGGCGAGGGTCAGCAGGTTGTAGGTCTTCTGCTTGTCGCGGGTCTCCTCGCGCGCCCAGTGGCCCTCGGCCAGGCGGGTGTCGATCCGGATGATCGTCTCGGCGGCCGCACGCGGGTCGGGGTGCTCGGCGAGCTCGTAGAGGCGGGTCAGGTAGTCGGCGTACTTCCCCAGCACCTCGGCGAACTTCTCGTCGAAGTAGTAGTCCTTGTCGGGCAGCCCGAGGCCGCCCTGGAGCAGGTTGAAGATGTAGCGGTCGGACTGCTTGTCGTCGTTGTCGACGTAGGACCCGAACAGCCCGTGACCGCCGATCCGCTCGACCTCGCCCAGGAACGCCGCCAGGTCGTCCGCGTCGCGAAGCCCGTCCACGGCAGCCCTCAGACCATCAAGAGGACGTACGCCGCGCGCGGCCACCCCCTCCACGTCCATGAAGCTCGCGAAGAGGTCGCCGATCTTCTGGGCGTCGCTGCCCGGCTCGCCGCCGGAGGCCGCGAGCTCCTCGATGATCGCGCGCACGTCCTTCTCGGCCTGGTCGGCGAGCATCACGAACGGCCCCCAGCTGGACCGGTCGGACGGAATCTCGACCTCCCGGAGCCAGGTGCCGTTGACGAACCCGAACAGGTCGTCCTGCGGTCGAATGCTGTCGTCCATGCCCGGGCGGGCGTCATCGAGGATCGTCACGCCCCCAGCGTAGATGCGAGGTCCCAAGCAGGTCAGCAACAACCCCGGATCAGCCCGGTTTGACGATGCGGTTCATCTCGAAGTGCATGGGGTCGGTCCACTTCCAGTTGCCGCCCCAGGTGAAGCCCCAGCGCTCGAAGATGGCGACGACGGTGCGGTCCATCTCACCGACGGTGCCGCGCTGGTTGCCGGCGGTGTTGAGGTCGACGGCGGTGCCGAAGGCGTGGTTGGAGAGCTGGGCGGTGTTGGCGATGAAGCGGGGGTAGTAGCAGCCGGCGTACTGCTTCGGGTCGATCGTCCTGGCGAGGCCACGATCGACGACCTCCTGGAGCGCGGCGCGCAGCTGCGGGATCATCACCTTGTTGCAGGTCACCGAGCCGAGGATCGGCACCTGGGCGGTCACGATGTGGGAGCTCACCCAGCTCGCGGCGGGGGTGATGGTGCCGTCGCCGTTGGCCCGGTAGGTGTAGTTGCCGACGGCCTCGGCGACGGTGCCGACGACGTACGCCTTCTGGGGAGCGTTGGGGTCGAGACCCGCGCGGGCGACGACGTCGAGGCGCTGGACGGAGGCGTCCGAGCCGACGACCTTCTGGATCGGCTTGACGACTCGGTTGGGGGCGATGGCGGCGGTGGAGACGATGAGCGCGTTGCCCTTCTCCATACCCATCTCCTCGCCCCACTTGTGGTTGACGACGGCCGCGGCGAGACCCGGCGGCTGGGGAGCGTAGGCACCGACGTGGACGGAGGCCGCGTCCTTCTTGGAGCCGAGCCGCACGAACCCGTCCTTGTCGGCCGGGAGCTCGTCCTGGCGCTCGGGGTCGATCGCCACCTCGCCACCGGCGACGCGCTGCCAGACCTCGTCGGAGTCGGCGCTCTGGAAGGGGGCGAAGTTGCGGTAGGTCGACGGGTCGACGGCGACCACCTTGACCAGCCGTCCCTCGACGCTGACCTGGGCCATCGAGATCTGCTCGACGCCGGAGACGCCGTCGAGTCCTCGGATCTTCTTGACGTCGGCGGACGAGAGGGTGTCCTCGGAGAGGATCAGCAGGTCGGTGGAGTGCAGCGTGCCCTCGCGCTTGCCGGGGATGTCGACGGCGTGCGAGGGGTCGGCTATTGGGCTCTCGTCCTTCGCTGCCCCGCTGGCGCTCGGACTCGCGCTGCCGCTCGGCGAGGCCGGCTTCGACGGCTCACCCGCGCAGGCGGCCAGGGTCACCACGAGCACCGCGCCGATTGCCGCAGCCGCTCTCCACGAGACCTGTCGCATCCATCTACCTCCCCGCAGGAAGGTTAGGCGAGGCCTGGTCAGCACCCAACTCGCTGGTAACTCAGCCGTTCAGGACCCGCGAGATCAGCCACGCGATGTCGTCGGCGGTCTCGTCGGGTGACTTGGTGGGCTGCATGACATGGCTGAGGACCACGCGGACGGTCATCTCGATGGCGGTGTCCGCCTGGTCGTCGGTCAGCCCGTGCCCGAACTTCTCGACGCGCTCGTGGATGAGCTCGGTCGCATAGCCCAGCAGCCCCTCGCTGTGGCTGGTGAGGTAGGGCAGCAGCTCGGTGTCGGCACCGTGGGTCGCCGAGACGACCGCGTGCAGCAGCTTGTTGTCCTGGGCTCGGTCGAGGACGCCGTACGTCGCCTGGCGGATCGCCCGGATGAAGTCGTCCTCCTGGTCGAAGGCCGTGCTCACGACCGCGAGGAACTGCTCCAGCTCACGCAGGATCAGCGACTTCGCCAGGGCCGGCTTGGCGCCGATGTCGTTGTAGACCGTCTGCCGGCTGACCCCGCACCGCTGGGCGATGCGGGACATCGTCACACTCGCCCACCCGGTCTCGGTGGTCATCTCGACGGCGGCATCGAGGATCCGCTGTCGGGTGGTTTCAGGTGCGCCGGCCGCCATGAAGGCAAAGTCTACGGCCATGCCTCCCTGCGGATGACCGGCCGGGTTAACTGCCCCACATCGTTTTGCACTCAATACCCCCGAGGTGCAACAATGCACTCTATGAGTGAGAGTGCAATCGGCTGTGGCGTATCGGGCCTGTCGAGATGATGCGACGGGATCGCACCGCGGCCGCCATCCATCGCGCCGCGCTCCAGATGACCGACGAGTTCGGCTTCGACGGCTGGACCATGGACCATCTCGCCGAGCGGGTCGGCGTCTCGCGACGTACGTTGTTCAACCACGTTCCGAGCAAGATGGACGCCGTCCTCGGTCCTGACCACGAGCCCGATCCCGAGCTGGGCGCGACCTTCGTCGGAGGCGGCCCCACCGGACACGTCGGCCGCGACCTCGGCGTCCTCGTGCGCACGGTGCTCGAGGCCGAGAAGGTGGACCACGACGACCTCGTCCTCATCCGGCGCGTCCTCAAGACCGACAAGCAGGTGCTCGACGCCGCGCACGCGCGCTTCGAGAAGGCGACGGCTCACTTCGCCGAGGTGATCTCTCAACGCGAAGGCGACCAGATGACCCCGGAGCTCGCCGGCGTCGCACTGCGTCTGGTGATCGTCGTCTTCGACGCCGCGCTCGACGCCTACCTCGCCAATCCTTCGGCCGGCACCGTCGCCGACCACTTCACCCGGATCTTCGACGACCTCGTCGATCTGTTCTGAACCACTGACCAGGGGGAACCCCGAAATGGCCAAGCTGCTCTATCGACTCGGAAAGACCGCCTACCGGCGGTGGCCGATCTTCGTCGCCGTCTGGATGATCGTGATCATCGGGATCGGCGCCGTGGCGACCACGATGTCCAAGCCGATGTCCACGACCTTCACCATGCCCGGCCTCGAGTCGGTCGAGGCCGCCGAGGAGCTGCCCGAGATCATGGGCAGCGAGGAGGGCTCGGTGCTCGACGCCGCCTCCATCGAGGTGGTCGTCGCGGCGCCCGAGGGCGAGACCCTCACGAGCTCCGACAACCAGGCCGCCGTGGCCGAGCTCGTCACGAACCTCGCGGCGCTCGACGACGTACCCGACCAGATCTCCTACATCTGGACCCCGGAGATGGCCGAGGCAGCCGCCCCGGCGACGGCCCAGGCGATGTCCGCGCAGGGTGGTCAGCAGGTGAGCGAGAAGCAGGCGCTGCAGATGCTGCTCGGCCAGCTCGAGGCCCAGCCGACGCTGTCCGACGACGGCCGGATCGGCCTGATCTCGACCCAGTTCGAGGACGTCGACGTCTCCGAGGTGACCCCGGAGATGCAGCAGGAGGTCACCGACGTCGTCGAGGAGGCCGACGCGGCCTCCGGCCTCCAGGTCGAGGTACGCGGCCAGGGCATGCAGGTCCAGGAGATCGGCGGCGCCAGCGCCGAGCTGGTCGGCATCGTGCTCGCCCTGCTCATCCTGCTGCTGACCTTCGGCTCGTTCGTGGCCGCCGGGCTCCCGATCCTCACCGCCGCCATCGGCGTCGGCATCGGCACCATGGGGATCACGGCACTCACCGCGTTCACCGACGTCTCCTCGACCACCCCGATGCTCGCCACGATGATCGGCCTCGCGGTCGGGATCGACTACGCGCTGTTCATCCTGGCGCGCTACCGCAGCGAGCTCGACCACACCGACGACCGTGAGGAGGCGATCGGCGTCGCCGTCGGCACCGCCGGCTCCGCGGTCGTCTTCGCCGGCCTCACCGTCGTGATCGCACTCTCCGCGCTCAGCGTCGTCGGCATCCCGTTCCTGACCTACATGGGCCTGGGTGCCGCGGCCACCGTCGTGGTCGCCGTCCTGGTCGCGCTGACCCTGCTCCCGGCACTGCTGGGTGTGTTCAAGTCGAAGGCCTTCGGCCTGTCGGTACGCCACTACAACCCCAAGCGCGAGGCCAACGGTCGCGTGCTCAACAACGGTGTCCGCTGGGCCCGGTTCATCGGCAAGGCGCCCATCGTCTGGGTGCTGATCGTGGTCATCGGCCTGGGCGCCCTGGCCATCCCCTTCAAGGACCTGCACCTGGGCATGCCGGGCGACAGCACCGCCCCCGCGGACAGCTCGCGCCGGCAGGCGGTCGAGCTGGTCGAGGAGGGCTTCGGCCCGGGCCGCCTCGACCCGATGATGCTGGTGGTCGATGCCCGCGAGACGCCCGGCGACGCGGCCGCCAAGCAGGCCACCTACGCCCGGGTGGCGGAGTGGGCCGGCTCCCTGGACGGGGTAGCCAAGGTGGTGCCCCCGTCGGGCAACGAGAACGGCGCGGTGATCCTGATCGAGCCGGAGACCGCCCCGGAGGACGAGGCGACCGAGGACCTGCTGGCGGAGCTGCGCGAGGGCGAAGGCGCTCTCGAGGAGGAGACCGGCGCGGACCTCGCGGTCACCGGCACCTCCGCGATCATGTCCGACATCTCCGAGAAGCTCAACGACGCACTGCTGCCCTACCTCGCGATCGTGATCGGGTTGGCGTTCCTCCTGCTGATGCTCGTCTTCCGCTCGATCCTGGTGCCGCTGACCGCGACGCTCGGCTTCCTGCTGTCGGTCCTGGCCACCCTCGGCGTCACCGTCGCGGTCTTCCAGGAGGGTGCCTTCGGGATCTTCGACGGCCAGCCCATCGTCAGCTTCATGCCGATCTTCCTGATCGGGCTGGTCTTCGGCCTGGCGATGGACTACCAGGTCTTCCTGGTCACCCGGATCCGGGAGGCCCACGTCCACGGTGCCTCCTACAAGGAGGCCGTGGTCGACGGGTTCCGCAACTCGGCCCGGGTGGTCACGGCCGCCGCGCTGATCATGACCGCCGTCTTCTCGGGCTTCATCCTGATGGACGACCCGATCATCAAGTCCATGGGCTTCGCGCTCGCCGCGGCGGTCGTCTTCGACGCCTTCATCGTGCGGATGCTCCTCATCCCGACGCTGATGTACCTGATGAGGGAGAAGGCCTGGTGGCTGCCGAAGTGGCTCGACCGGATCCTCCCGAACGTCGACGTCGAGGGTGAGAGCCTGGAGCGTCACTACCTCGCCGACCACTACGCCGAGGAGCCGCGGGAACCCGAGCTCGCAAAGCGCTGACCGTCACCGGCAGCAGACAGCCCCCGATCTCGTACGAGGTCGGGGGCTGTCGCCGTCCGAGTAGGGCTACGAGACGGAGTCCGAGGCGAGAGGCACGAAGTCGACCTTCTCGCGCACGCCACAGTCCGGGCAGCACCAGTCGTCCGGCACGTCCCCCCACGATGTGCCGGCGGCGAACCCCTCTGCCTCGTTGCCCTCCTCCACCCGGTAGGTGTAGCCGCACCCGGGACAGCGGGCGGCCAGCACCTCCTGGCCGATGACCCGCGCGACGGTGTCGTCGCCGGTCTCGGCACGATCTGCGCCCGGCGCCGGATACTTCGCCAGGATCCTGTCCCGCTTGCGCGGCAGGATGTTGGCCCGCGACATGTCGCCGTCGAAGTGCGCCAGCACCCTGGGGTCCATCACCCGGCGCCAGACCGGCGGCACGATCGCGAGCAGGATCATCCCGGCATAGCCGGTCGGTAGCACCGGAGACTCCTTGTAGTCGCGCAGGGTCTGGTAGCGGCGTACGGGGTTGGCGTGGTGGTCGCTGTGGCGCTGCAGGTGGTAGAGCAGCACGTTGGTGGCGATGTTGTTGGAGTTCCAGGAGTGGCTGGGGTCGACGCGCTCGTAGCGCCGGCCGACCCTCTGCCGGAGCATCCCGTAGTGCTCCATGTAGTTGATCACCTCGAGCAGCGAGAACCCGACGACGGCCTGGATCAGCAGGAACGGGATCACCACGGGCCCGAGCCACACGATCAGCCCACCCCAGAGCACCGCGGACATCAGCCAGGCGTTGAGTACGTCGTTGCCGATCCGGAACGGGTGCTGGTCGCGGCGGGCGTACCTCTTCCTCTCCAGCCGCCAGGCGCTCTTCAGCGACCCCGAGACCGTGCGCGGCCAGAAGGTGTAGAAGGACTCGCCGACCTTGGCCGAGGCCGGGTCCTCGGGAGTCGCGACGCGGACGTGGTGGCCGCGGTTGTGCTCGATGTAGAAGTGGCCGTAGAAGCTCTGCGCGAGCGCGACCTTGGAGAGCCAGCGCTCGACGTCTTCGCGCTTGTGGCCGAGCTCGTGGGCGGTGTTGATGCCGATACCGCCGATGCAGCCGACCGAGATCGCCAGCCCGACCCGGTCGATCATGCTCAGGGTGTGGCCGTCCAGGGAGCCGTGGGCGGCGAGGGCCATGCCGCCGATGAAGACGGCGTACTGCAGCGGGAGGTAGGAGTAGACGATCCAGCGGTAGTACCTGTCGTTCTCCAGCGCCTCGATCATGTCGTCGGGCGGGTTGGACCTGTCGAGCCCTGCGAACAGGTCGATGGCCGGGACCACGATCAGGATGATGATCGGACCGGTCCACAGGAACGCGCCGACGTCGGTGAGATGCCAGCCGCCGATCGCGATGAACCCGAGGAGCGGCACCACCAGGCCGAGCAACCACAGATGGCGCTTCTTGTCGCGCCACTGTTCGGTCGAGCCGTCGGGCACCGTGCTGTTGGTGATCTCCATCGTTGGCCCCTTTGACGCTGAGTTTGATTGACAAACGAGGATGATCTGTCAAGTGTCGTACGTCACGTCGGTGCTTGTAAATAGGATGGGCGGATGACGACGACGAGCCTGCCCTTCGGCATCGACTTCGGCGGCACGGGCATCAAGGGTGCCCCGATCGATCTCGCGACCGGCGAGTTCGCCGAGGAACGCGTACGCATCCCGACACCCGAACGCTCCACCCCCGACGCCATCGCCGAGATCTTCGTGGACCTGCTCTCCCAGTTCCCGGACTACGACGGGAAGGTCGGCGTGACCGTCCCAGGCGTCGTACGCCACGGGGTGGTCCACTCCGCGGCCAACATCGACAAGTCCTGGATCGGCGCCGACGCGGACGCGATCTTCACCGCGGCCACCGGACGCGACGTGCACGTGGTCAACGACGCCGACGCCGCCGGCCTGGCGGAGGTGCGCTACGGCGCCGCTGAGGGTCGGCGTGGACTGGTCGTCATGACCACCCTCGGCACCGGCATCGGCTCGGCACTCCTCTACGACGGCGTGCTGGTGCCCAACTCCGAGCTCGGCCACCTCGAGCTCGACGGCCACGACGCCGAGACCCGCGCCTCCAACATCGCCCGCAAGCGCGAGGACCTCTCCTGGAAGCACTGGGCCAAACGGCTGCAGAGGTACTACCAGCACCTGGAGATGCTCTTCTCCCCCGACCTATTCCTTGTCGGCGGAGGGGTCTCGAAGGAGGCGGCGGAATTCCTGCCGCTGCTCGACCTGGACACCGAGATCATCCCGGCGAAGCTGCTCAACACCGCCGGCGCCGTCGGGGCCGCGCTGTACGCCGAAGAGCTCGCCACCGACTGACGGCGGTCCGGGCGGCCCCGGTGGCCACGGCGGCCCCTGGGGTCCCGGCGGTCCTTGGGATCCCGGGGGTCCCGGCGGCAGGGGCGGCATCGGCGGCCAGGCAGGTCGAGAATCCCACGGAGCCCCCGCCTTCCTCGTCTTCTTCGCCTGCACGAGGAAGGCCTTGCGCTCGGCCCGCCGGCGTCGCGCCGTCGGGTTCCAGAACACCCGGTACGCCGCGTACGTCGCGCAAGCGATCACCAGCAGCGCGACCAGTCCGACGATTAGGGCCCAGTCGGCCCGGGCGCGCACCCCGGTGGCGGTGGTCGAGGCGTCCTCGAGATAGCCGTCGTTCAGGTCGGCTCGCGCGCTGGCCGCGCCGACGTCGAGGAACAGCACCAGCTCACCGAGCTCGGTCAGCGGGTTCTGCATGCCCTCGACGTCGGCCGTCGCCTCACCGACCTCGGTGATCACCTCGGCGGTGCGGGGCAGCGTGGTGGCGAGCTCGCGATACCGGTCATCCTCGTTGGCGCCCTCGTAGGCCTCCTTCGCCGCGGCCGGCACCGGCAGATCGGCCTTCTCGGCCGCCTCCTGGACCTTGGTGGCGTAAGCACTCGCAACACCGATCTCGCCGATGACCGTGCCCACGTCCTCAAACGTCCACGCGGCCATGATGTCGCGGAGTCCCAGCGGCGGCAGCCACTCGCCGTCGGCACTGTCGATCGCGGCGTACGCCTTGCGGGCCTTGGCCCTCGAGTCGAGCTGCTTGGCCTCGGCGCGGGTGAGCACCCAGTTCTTCAGCGGCTTCTCCGGGGAGGCATCGGTGTCGTACCGCTGCACGATGTCGAGGAAGAGGCGCCAGTCGACCGGGCCGCTGGTGATCTCGTCATCGGCGGCGTCGTAACCGGTGCGGCCGTCGTAGACGTCGTCGACCACATGGGTCAGCTCCTCGTCGGAAAGGTCCGCGAGCATGGCCGAGACGGCTGTGTAGGCAGCCGGGTAGCCGTACGCGTCCTTCTCCTGGCTCCAACCGGCGGCATCCCAGGTCAGGAGGGGGAACGCGGCCTTGCTGCGACGCTTCACCTTGCCGTACTTCTGCCCCTTGGCACCGACCTTCTCCGTCGCGTGCTGGGCGACGAGCTCGGTCAGGCCCTCGCTCAGCCAGCGACCCTCGACGATGTCTGGGTTGATCCAGGCGTGGGTCATCTCGTGGTAGAGGATCGCCGTGTCCAGGTCCTCGGAGACGACGATCTCGTCGGCGTCGGAGTCGAACCAGGCGTAGCCGACCGCCTCCGCCGAACCGTCCTCACGAATCGTCTCGAGCCCACCGGGCCACTCGTTGCCGGTCAGCTCCTCCAGCACCGGCATGCCCTCGGTGACCCGCTTCTCGGCGAAGTCGATCCACTCCTCGTCCTTGGGAAAGCTCTGCAGCGACAGCTTCGTGTCGCCGACCTTGATCTTCTTCTCGTCGAAGGCCTTGGGGTCGCGGGCGGAGACGCCGGCGTCGACGAAGTCGCCCTCGGAGTGCCAGGTCGTCGTCTTGCCCTTGGTGCGCTTGCTGAAGTCGCCCGAGGAGGCGGTGAACGTCATCGACTTCGGCAGCACGACGTCGACGGTCACCTGCCCGTCGTCACCGAGGCCGATCACCGGGAAGACGGCGTACCCCTCGCCGATCCGGGTGTGGTTCTTCTTCGCCCGGATCGGGGCGCCCTTCAGCTCGTACGTCCAGGTGATCGTGCGCGACTTGCCGTAGTAGAGGTTCGGGAAGGAGACGGTCACCACCGCGAGACCGGTGCCCTTGATCTTCTCGGTGCTCACCGGCAGCTTCGCGCCGTTGCTGGTCGCCCTGACCTTCGTCGCCCCGGCCGGGATCGGAATCGCGTGGCCGGTCAGGAAGTAGTAGGTCGTGGCCGTGCTCGGCTGCTGGTTGGTGACCGTGACCTCGGCCTTCACCTTGACGGTCCTGGCCTTCTCGTCGAGCACATAGCGGGTGCGCGAGGACTCGCCGACACCGTCGTTGGGCGCCGCGACGGCTGCCGGCGCGGTCGTCACCAGCCCAGCACCCAGCACCCCGAGCACGAACACAGCTGCCACGACGCGCCGGAGTCGACCTGCTTCCTGACCGTTCTCCACCCCGGAACCTTAGACCGATGCCCCGATGGGTACGTCCTTTTTAAAGCCTTCTGGGACGCCAGCCCCGGCGCGTCAGGCCCACGGCGTGCCCCACTTGTCGGCGAAGGCGATCTCGCCGAGCGGCCGCCGGACGCGCTCGCGCTCCTCGCGCTCCGCGTCGCGCGGGTCGACCTGCGCGGGGTCACCGTGGAGGCCGACCGCGATCCCCGTCATCACCTTCCACCAGTCCGGTACGCCGAACGCCGCTGCCACGGCGTCGTGGTCGAACCCGGCGAACTGGTGGGAGGAGAGGCCGAGGGAGGCGGCCTGGACGGTGAGATGGGCGGCCGCCTGACCGAGGTCGTAGTGGGAGTAGTCCGACCACTTCGGGCCGTTGCCGTCCGGGCCCACACCGACCTGGGAGATCGCGACGAACACGGCCGATGCCCGCGGCACCCAGCCGGAGTTGCCGCGGGACAGATGGCTCACGAACGTCGCGTGCCCGGCGGACCCGCGGGGCAGCACCAGGAACGACCACGGCTGGCTGTTGCCCGCGCTCGGCGCCCACCGGGCCGCCTCGAGGAGCAGCCTTATCTCGGCGTCGACGAGCTCGTGGGCCGGGTCGAAAACACTCACCGACCAGCGATCACGCAGGTGCTCGGTCAGTTCCTCGGCGCCGGCCTGGGGCGCGCGCTTCGCGGCAGTCATGCCGCTATTCTGCAATGTCTACCGACTTGGAAGACAAACGTCTCAGGCGAGGTAGCGGCCGGGCCGGTGGTTGAAGGCCAGGATGATGTTGAGGACGACCGCGCCGAGGGCGGAGAGGATGACGGTCGCGGGCGAGACGACGAAGAGCGCGAGCAGGATGACGCTCACGTCGAGGCCCATCTGGACGTACCCGGCTCGGAGGTTGAGCCGCTCCTGCAGGAGCAGGGCGAGCACGTTGAACCCGCCCAGCGAGGCACCGTGGCGGAAGATCACCAGGAGCCCGAGGCCGACGAGCAGGTTGCCGGCCACGACCCCGTAGACGGCGTCGAGGCCGTCGAGCGGAAGCAGGTCGGCGTGGACCCGGGTCATCGCCGAGACCGCGATGACGCAGCCGAGTGACCGGAGGGTGAACCCGATGCCCTTCTTGGAGAGCGCGAGCCCGAAGAAGGGCAGGTTGACCAGGACGAACAGCACCTCGAACGGCAGCCCGGTCCAGTAGCTCACCAGCAGGCTCAGTCCGGCGGTGCCGCCGGTGACCGCTCCGACCGACTGGATCAGGTAGAGGCCCAGTGAGGTCACCACGATGCTGGTGACGTAGCCGAGCGCGTCCTCCAGCAACGTATGGGGGACGCGGATCGACTCGAGGGAGTCTGTAAACGGCTCGGACACGACACTCATTCTGGGTGTCGTGCCCGAGCCGTGCAGAATTCACCAGAGCGAGACCTACGTCACGTTTCCGCTGGTCAGGTGTTGTTTGTCTGTGTCTATGCCGGTCAAGCAGGCACCCGGGCGAGGGCGCTGACGATCTCGTCGACCTTGGCCTTGGCGTCGCCGAAGAGCATCTGCGAGTTCTCCCGGAAGAAGAGCGGGTTCTGCACACCGGCATAGCCCGCGGCCATCGACCGCTTGAAGACGACCACGTTCTTGGCCTCCCAGACCCGCAGGACGGGCATGCCCGCGATCGGGCTGGTGGGGTCCTCGGCGGCGGCCGGGTTCACGGTGTCGTTGGCACCGATGACCAGGACGACGTCGGTCTCGGCCAGGTCGTCGTTGACCTCGTCCATCTCCAGGACGATGTCGTAGGGCACCTTGGCCTCGGCCAGCAGCACGTTCATGTGACCCGGCAGACGGCCGGCGACGGGGTGGATGCCGAAACGTACGTCCACGCCCTTGTCACGCAGGATGCGGGTGAGCTCTGCGACCGGGTACTGCGCCTGGGCGACGGCCATGCCGTAGCCCGGGGTGATCACGACGGAGGAGGCGCCGGCGAGGAGGTCGGCGGTGTCCTCCGCATTGATCTCGCGGTGCTCGCCGTAGTCGACGTCACCGGCAGGCCCGGCCTCGATGCCGAAGCCACCGGCGATCACCGAGATGAACGAGCGGTTCATCGCCTTGCACATGATGTAGGACAGGTACGCACCAGAGGACCCGACCAGGGCGCCGGTGACGATCAGCAGGTCGTTGCCGAGGAGGAAGCCGGAGGCGGCCGCGGCCCAGCCGGAGTAGCTGTTGAGCATCGAGACCACGACCGGCATGTCACCGCCACCGATGGAGGCGACCAGGTGCCAGCCGAGCGCCAGCGCCACGACGGTGACGGCGATCAGCAGCGGGAGCGTCGGGTTGATGACGTAGACGACCGTCAGGATCACGAAGACGACGAGGGCGCCGATGTTGATGACGTTCTTGCCCGGCAGCATCAGCGGCGCCGACTTCATCCGCGCGGAGAGCTTGAGGAAGGCGACGATCGAGCCGGTGAAGGTGACCGCACCGATGAAGACGCCGATGAAGACCTCGGCCGAGTGGATGGCTCCACCGTGGACGTGGCCGGCAGCGGCCTCGAGGTGGCCGTTCCAGCCGATCAGGACGGCCGCCAGACCCACGAAGGAGTGCAGCAGCGCGATCAGCTCGGGCATGCCGGTCATCTCGACGACCTTGGCACGCCACAGACCGATGATCGCGCCGACCGCGACCGCGACGACCAGGACGATCACCGCGGTGGTGGTGCCGCCATCGACGACCTGGATCACGGTCGCGACCAGCGCCAGCGTCATGCCGGCCACGCCGTAGAGCCAGCCCTGCGAGGCGGTCTCGTGCTTGGACAGCCCTGCCAGCGACAGGATGAAGAGGAGGGCGGCGACGAGGTAGGCGGCGCCGGCGATCGAGAAGATATCCATGACGTGTTACCTCAGGCCTTCCGGAACATCGAGAGCATGCGGCGGGTCACGGCGAAGCCACCGAAGATGTTGATGCTCGCCAGCAGCGTGGCGATGCCCGCGAGCACGAGCACCACGTTGTCAGCGACCGTGAGCTGCAGCAGGGCGCCGACCACGACGATGCCGGAGATCGCGTTGGTCACCGACATCAGCGGGGTGTGCAGCGCGTGGTGTACGTGGCCGATCACGTAGAACCCGATCACGATCGACAGCGTCAGCACGGTGAAGTGCCGGGTGATCTCGGCCGGAGCGACCGCGTTGAGCAGGAAGAGGGCGAGCGCACCGGTGCCGACCAGGGCGAGCTTCGCCCCGGCGGAGAGCGGCTTCTTCTCCTCCTTGACCGCGACCTCAGCGGGGGCGGCCACGGCCGGAGCCGCGGAGACCTGGACCGGCGGGGGCGGCCAGAGCACGCCGCCGTCGTGCACGACGGTCAGGCCGCGCTGGACCTGGTCCTCGAGATCGAGAGCGAGTACGCCGTCCTTCTCGGGCGTCACCAGCTTCATCAGGTTCACCAGGTTGGTGCCGTAGAGCTGGCTCGACTGCGCGGGAAGACGCGCCGGCAGGTCGGTGTAGCCGATGATCGTGACGCCGTTGGGCGTGGTGACGACCTCGTCCTTCACGGTGCCCTCGACGTTTCCGCCCATCGCGGCCGCCATGTCGACGATGACCGAGCCGGGCTTCATGCTCGCCACATCGGCCGCCGTGATCAGCTTCGGCGCCGGGCGGCCCGGGATCAGCGCGGTCGTCACGATGATGTCGACGTCCTCAGCCTGCTCGGAGTAGATCTCCGCGGCACGCTGGTCGTAGGCCTCCGAGGTCGCCTTGGCGTAGCCGTCGGTCGACTTCTCGACCTCGACCTCGACCTTCAGGTATTCACCGCCGAGCGACTTGACCTGGTCGGCGACCTCCGGACGGGGGTCGGTGGCGCGCACGATCGCGCCCAGCGAGCTCGCGGCGCCGATCGCGGCCAGACCGGCCACACCGGCACCGGCCACGAGGACCTTCGCCGGCGGCACCTTGCCCGCCGCGGTCACCTGGCCGGTGAAGAAGCGGCCGAAGTGGTGGGCCGCCTCGACCACGGCGCGGTAGCCCGCGATGTTGGCCTGGCTGGAGAGGATGTCCATGGACTGCGCCCGCGAGATGCGCGGCACCGCGTCCATCGCGAAGGCGTCGACCTTGCGGGCGGCCAGGGCGTCGAGCAGCTCACCGCTCTGCGCCGGCGCCAGCGGGGCGACCAGGGTGGCACCGCTCTTCAGCAGCTCGACCTCGCCTACCGAGGGGGCATTGATCCGGAAGACCAGGTCGCCACCCCACGCGTCGGCGGCCGTGCCGATCCGGGCGCCGGCCTCGGCGTACGCCTCGTCCTTGAAGCTGGACGCCTCGCCGGCCCCGCCCTCGATGACGACGTCATAGCCCAGACCTGTCAGTTGTTTGACGGTCGCGGGGGTGGCCGCCACCCGGGTCTCCCCTGGCTTCGTCTCTCGGGTCACTCCGATGAGCATCCTGGACTCCTTGGGTCTAGCTGCGCAGTGTCTTCAGTCTCCAGCATGGTGGGATCCCGGTCAGCCGATCAGCGCGTGACCGATTCATGACCGGCGCGGGTCCGGAACCCCACCGTGCTGGTTACTGGCCGGTAACGGTAGGGCAGATCAGCAGGTGGACACCAGGTCTGTCCGGTTGTATCGGTCCAATACCTGTGGTCTTCCTCACGTCCTCACAGCTCGCTGTCGAGCTGCCCCATGAACTGGGTCGGGTAGCGGTCGCCGCGGGCGGCGCCGACGGGCACGGCGGCGTCGATGCGAGTGAGGTCGGCGTCGTCGAGGGTGACCTCGTTCGCACCCGCCATCGACTCGACCTGGCTGACCCGGCGAGAGCCGATGACAGGGACGATGTGCTCGCCGCGAGCGGCGACCCAGGCGATCGCGAGCTGGGCCAGGGTGACGCCCTTGGCCGCGGCGATCTCCTCCAGGGTGGTGAGCAGCGCGCGGTTGTGGTCGAGGTTGTCGCCCTGGAACCGCGGCATGTGGGCGAGCGAGCCGCCGAGGGCGCCGCTGCCGCCGATCAGGCCGCGGCCGAGGACGCTGTACGCGGTGATGCCGATGCCCAGCTCGCGGCAGGTGTCGAGGATGCCGTTGGTCTCGATCCCCCTGCTGAGCAGGGAGTACTCGATCTGCAGGTCGCTGACCGGGGCCACCGCGGTGGCGCGGCGGATCGTGTCGGCGCTGACCTCGCTCAGCCCGATGTGGCGTACGTATCCAGCCTCCACCAGCTCTTGGACCGCGCCCACGGTCTCCTCGATCGGCACCTTCGGGTCGAGACGTGCGGGGCGGTAGATGTCGACGTGGTCGGTGCCGAGCCGCTGGAGGGAGTAGGTCAGGGATGACTTCACCGCCTCGGGCCGGCCATCGAAGCCGGCCGGCATCCCGACCGGGGTGAGCAGTGCGCCGAACTTCACCGAGAGCACCACGTCGTCGCGGTCACGCTCGCGCAGCGCCCGGGCGATCAGCATCTCGTTGTGGCCGGCGCCGTAGAAGTCGCCGGTGTCGATCAGGGTGCCGCCGGCATCGAGGTAGGCGTGGATGACGCGTACGCCCTCCTCGTCGTCGACCGCGCCGTAGGCGCCGGAGAGGCTCATCCCGCCCAGGGCGGGGGAGGTGACGGTAGGACCGTTCTCGCCGAGCTGTCGGCTGGTGCTGAACTTGATGTTGAGGGTCATGCATCCAGCGTGCGGCGCTCCGCGGGCGTCCGGGAGGCACGGCACATCCAGGGACGAGCCGTCCCTGGATAACCGGACGCCGCCGACGGAGGATGAGGAACGTGACCGACCGCCGTGAGCTCGCCGACTTCCTCCGACGTCGCCGCGAGGTGCACCGGCCCTCCGACGTCGGCCTCCCGGACGGGTTGCGGCGGCGTACTCCCGGGTTGCGGCGGGAGGAGGTCGCCTCGCTCGCCGGGGTCTCGACCGACCACTACACGCGGCTGGAGCAGGCACGCGGGTCGGCGCCGTCGGAGTCGGTGCTCTCCGCGATCGCACGGGCCCTGCAGTGCGATCTCGACGAGCGCGACCACCTCTTCTACCTCGCCGGGATGACGCCGCCTCCCCGGCGGGCCGGCAACTACGTACGTCCCGGCCTGATCGCCCTCGCCCGGCGGCTGACCGACATCCCCGTCGTGATCTGCACCGACACCGGCGAGATCGCCTGGCTCAACCCGCTCGCCACCACGCTGCTGCCACCGCTGCCCGAGGGGCCAGGCCGGGGCCGCAACCTGATGTGGCGCTGGTTCACCCAGCCCGACCGCCGGCCCGCGCCGCGGGAGGACTGGGACCGGATGTCGGCGAGCCATGTGATGGACCTGCGGGCGACGTACGCCCGTCGGGCCGGCGACTCCGACATCACCTCGCTGGTGCACGACCTCCTCGCCGCGAGCGAGGAGTTCCGTGGGCTGTGGGAGCGCCACCAGGTCGGCGTGCGGCGTGCCGACCTGAAGACGTTCATCCATCCCGAGGTCGGCCCGGTCGCCGTACGCTGCGAGGTCCTGCTCACCGAGGAGGCCGACGTGAAGCTGCTCGCCTACTTCCCGGCCGAGGGGACCGATGCCGCAGAGAAGCTGGAGCTGCTCCGCGTCATCGGCACCCAGCGGCTCACGAGCGCGGACTCATCACCCACCGAAGGGCGATGAAGCGGATCAGCGTGGCCGCGGCGTTCGCGGCCACGAGCACGACGATCTCGAACGCTCGCGCGGGCGTCGGCGCGGCCAGGTGGAGGAGCGCGAGCGATCCGGAGGTCAGCGTCAGCCCGACCCCGAAGGCGGCCAGCCCGGCGACGTGATGCTTCACCACGCCCTGCCGCGCGGTGATCCCGAAGGTCAGCCGGCGGTTGGCCGCGGTATTGGCGACCGCGGTCACCAGGAGTGCGATGAGGTTCGCCGCCTGCGCTCCGACGGCGGTGCGCAGCAGGACGTAGAGGAGCAGGTACGCCAGCGTGCTCAGCACCCCGATGACACCGAACCGGATCACCTGAGCCGCCAGGCTCGGGCTCCGGACGGGCCCGGGCGGACGTACGCCGCTGAGGTCGATCCGGCCGCTGACCAGCCCGAACAGCAGTCGTCGGATCCCGTCGAGATCCTCCTTGATCGTCCTGGCGATGTCGACGCGTGAGTCGGGATCATCGACCCAGTCGACCGGCACCTCGTGCACGCGCAGCCCGGCCTCGGAGGCGAGGACGAGCAGCTCGGTGTCGAAGAACCAGCTGTCGTCCTCGATCAGCGGGAGCAGCTTCTCGGCGACGTCGCGGCGGAGCGCCTTGAAGCCGCA
Source organism: Nocardioides sp. NPDC058538 (assembly GCF_042719275.1). Taxonomy (NCBI): domain Bacteria; kingdom Bacillati; phylum Actinomycetota; class Actinomycetes; order Propionibacteriales; family Nocardioidaceae; genus Nocardioides; species Nocardioides sp. NPDC058538. Next base: position 124,997 of record NZ_JBHXNY010000015.1, read on the forward strand.
CTGGGCGTCGGTGAACTCCGCGGACAGGACACCGCGCAGCAGCAGGTTGTAGCCCTTGGACAGGAAGTCGCGCTTCGGGCCCCGCTCGATCCGGCTGCCGCGGGCCAGCCGGGACCCGATCGCGACATCGGAGTGGCCCGAGAGCAGCGGGGCGAGCAGGGGCGGCAGTGCCCGCAGGTCGGTGGAGAGGTCGACGTCCATGTAGCCGACCACCTCCGCCCGCGAGGTGGACCAGGCCGCCCTGAGCGCTCTGCCCCGGCCCTTCTCCTCGAGATGGATCGCACGGACCCGGGTGATCTCGGTCGCGAGCCGCTCCGCGATCTCCCAGGTGCCGTCGGTGCTGGCGTTGTCGGCGATCGTGATCGTCGTGGAGTAGGGCAGGGTGCGCAGGTAGCCGTCGAGGTGGCGTACGGACTCCTCCAGGTCCTTCTCCTCGTTGTGGACCGGGATCACCAGGTCGATCGCGGTCAGCAGCCGCTTCTCGTCGACTGCCCACTCTCCGTTGGAGAGAGTCGTGCCCGCGGTCATGCGGCCCCCTCGGTCAGGTCGTAGACCGTGGAGCTGCCGATCGTGGTCTGGGTGAAGTTCTCGGTCACCCAGGCGCTGATCTCCGAGGCGCTGGAGGTCTCTTCGCTGGCGTCTCCCATGCCTCTCATGCCGCCCATGCCGCCCATGCCGCCGCCGGCGATGAAGTAGTGGATCTCGCCGTTGGCGACGTACTCCTGGAACTGCTCGAGCGTGATGCTGTTCGAGGTGCCGTTGAAGCCACCGATCGCCATCACGGCCTCGCCGGTCTCGAGCTGGAGGCCGGCCGCTGTCTGGGAACCGATCGTCGCGGCCACCCAGGTGTAGCGGCCGGCGTTGGTGCTCACCGCCTCGGCGAGCTCCTCGTCGACCGCGCCGCCGCCCATCATTCCGCCGCCACGGGTCCCGCCGGGACCACCACCGTTGCCGCCGGGCACCTGCGGGGCCTGGCCGGTGGCACCGTCTGTGGTTCCGCCCGGCATCTGGCCGGTCGGCGGGGTGCCGTTCTGGGTCTGGGGACCGGGGCCACCGGCACCACCGGGGCGACCGCCGCCCATCCCGCCCATGCCGCCGCCCTCGTACGGCCCGGCCGTCACGATCGAGCCGGTGTGTGCGGTGCCGATCGTCTGGATCGCGTACGCCGCAGGACCGAGTCCCACGGTCACGGCTGCCGCCGCGAGGACCGCCGCAGCTGCCCGGCGGGTGAGCCTGTCCGCGAAGACGAACGCGGCAGCGACGCCGAGCCCGATGATCAGGACGGGCCAGCGCAGCGCGTCGTACGGCTGCTCGCCCGACTGCCCGAGGAGCACCCAGCCCCACACGGCGCTGCCGGCCATGGCGACCGCCAGGGTGATCCGGGCGAAGAGGCTGTCGCGGTCGCGCCACATACTGCGCCATAGGACGGCCGCGCCGACGACCGCGGTGATCGCGATCCACGGAGCCAGCGCGACCACGTAGTAGTCGTGGTAGATGCCCTCCATGAAGGAGAAGACCAGGCCGGTGACGAGCATCGTGGCGCCGCTGAGCATCAGCGCGGCACGGGTCAGATCGGTGCGCGGCGCCTTGCGAAGAACGACGAGCCCGGTGACGAGGAGGAGGAGCGCCGCGGGGAGCAGCCAGGAGACCATGCCGCCGGAGACGCCCTGGAAGAGGCGCAGGACACCGGCCGCGCTGGAGAAGCCCGCGTTGCCGAGGCCGCCGTAGTCACCTCCGTTCAGCCTTCCCACGCCGTTGTAGCCGAGGGTCAGCTCGAGGAGCGAGTTGCTGGTCGAGCCGTCGATGTAGGGGCGCCACGACTCCGGGATGAGCTCGACGATCGTGATGTACCAGCCGGCGCTGACGACCATGGCCACGAAGCAGGCGATGCCGTGGGTCATCCTTCTACCGAGCGAACCCTTGCCCGCGATCAGGTAGACGACCGCGATCGCCGGGATGATCAGGAACGCCTGCAGCATCTTGGCCAGGAAGCCGAAGCCGAGCAGCGCACCGGCCAGCACCATCCACCTGCCCTTGCCGGTCTCGATCGCCTTGAGCGTCGAGAACCCGGCACCCACCAGCAGCAGGAGCAGCAGCGCGTCCGGGTTGTTGAACCGGAACATCAGCGCCGCCGCCGGGGTCAACGCGGTGAACGCCCCCGCCGCGATCGCCGCCTGCCAAGGCGCGACCTTCTTCACCATGGCGAAGACGAGCCCGACGCTCCCGACCCCCATCAGCGCCTGCGGAACCAGGATGCTCCACGAGGACAGCCCGAAGAGGCGTACGGACAGGCCCATCACCCACAACGAAGCCGGCGGCTTGTCGACCGTGATCGAGCTGCTCGCATCGAGCGCCCCGAAGAACCACGCCATCCAGCTCTCGCCGCCGGCCTGTGCGGCGGCGGAGTAATACTGATTGGCGTATCCGGACTCTGAGAGCGTCCAGAGGTACGCCGCTGCTGTCAGGGTCAGCAAGATGGCGAGCGCCGCACGCTCGGGGGTTGGGCGCCAGCTTCTTGTCTTCGTCGGCGCTGTTGCCGTGGGTGGGTCGAGGAGTTGGGTCATGGCGACCACGCTCGGGGGTGGGGCTGTGGTGGTCGTTTTTTGGGGCTGTGAGGGGGCTATGGGCAGTGGTTGCCTGCTGTTTCTTCGGGGTTGGAGTGGGCAGCCGACCCGTTCTGGAGGGTCTTCTCGATCTGATCCGGCGTCAAGGACGGGCCTTCGGCCCGCCGGCTTCGCCGGCCGCTTCGCGATCCTGGACTCCGGACCAGATCGAGAAAGATTTGGCTGGCTATCGGGGCGGCGGCCCGGGTGTGGCGCGGAGAAATCTTTGCTCGGAAGGCTGGTGTTGATGGGGCGGAAGGGTGGCCCTTCGGGCCACTTACCATCCACAGATGCGAGGTCGTTCGCTCATCGCGAAAACAGTGGTTGACCTGGGAAAATAGATGGTCATGCGAGCGTTGAGGGCGTAGAATCATAGCCATCACAACACACCTCTGAGGGAGGATGGCTATGAGTCTCGGCCGCGGCATCGACCACTGGGGCACCAACCCCGGCGACGCGATCGACGCTGCCCTGAGGGCCATCGAGACCGCCCTCCAAGAACTCCTCGCCACCGACCCCACCTACTGGCGCACCGGGCAGAAGAAGGACCTGCTGGAACGCCTGGAGAAGCTCCAGGCCCAACAGGCCGCGCTGAAACTCCGAGTGCTCGCATCTGCCGGCGACATCGCTGAAGAGACTGGTGCCAAGGATGCGTCTGGGTGGATGCGGACCGAACTCCTCGTAGACAAGGCAGTCGCTCGCTCCCAGATCAAACTCGCGAGCAGTGTCGCCAAGTACGAGGTCGTCGCCGCCGGCCTTGCCGAGGGCATCGTGTCCCAAGACAAAGCCCGGGTGATCACCAAGGCACTCGACAAGATCGAGACCAACCCGGTCGCCAGTGCCGAGGACCTGGTCCTGGCGGAGAAGCTGTTGGTCGACTACGCCGGTCGCCTGACCGCGAACGAGCTCCACATCGTCGGCAAACGGATCCTGGCCGAGATCGACCCGGCCCGGTTCGAGGACGCCGAAGCCCAAGCGTTGTTGGCGGAGGAAGAGCGCGCCCAGCAGAAGACCGCGCTACGGGTGTGGAACAACCACGACGGCACCGTCGGGTTCGATGGTGTCTTGCCGACGTCGATCGGGATGAGGTTCAAGCGGCTGGTCGAGGCCTACGCCCAACCCCGCAAACAACACCTCGTCGGCAAGGGTGCCCCGCTGCCGCCATGGGAACGACTCATGGGACAAGGCTTCACCCGGCTCCTGGAGACCATCGACCCGGCCGCACTGCCCCGCCACGGCGGCGACGCGACCACCATCAACGTGGTCATCAGCCTCGAGGAGCTCCGCAAGGACCTCGGGATCGCCACCCTGGGCTATGACGAGACCAGCGGGGCCACGATCACCGCGGCCGAGGCCAGGCGGATGGCCTGCAACGCGACCATCATCCCCTGGGTGCTCGGCGGTGATGGTGAGGTCCTCGACGCGGGCCGGGGCAGCCGGTTCTTCCAGCCGATCCAGCGCAAGGCGATGCGGTTGCAGCAGAAGTGCTGCCAAGCCGAGGGCTGCGACATGCCACCGGAGTGGTGGCTGTCGCGCTTTGAGTTGCTGGCGTCGGTGTCGGCCGGGCGGAGCCCGGCCCGGCTCAGCCGGTGGCCAGGCTGGTTTGGTGGAGTCGTCG